>NZ_JAUBWA010000014.1:0-84470 GCF_036702825.1 Microcoleus sp. A003_D6
AACCTAGGGTTTTAAAACGCAGACCGAAACCATATCCTCGAATGCAGGAACCTCGCTCTGTCTTGAAAGCTAAACTGCGAACGTGATTAAGTCTTTTTCAGTGCCATTGGGCTGAAGTCCTCACTACGAACCTATAAGTCACGGGCTAGATATGTACGGATGTTCCGGATTGGGCGATCGACTTTGCGTAAACTCAGAATTCACCGTTTGCGGTAGTCCACTTTGCTAAATTGGCACAGCTACCAGCCAGATAATTAGCCTCAAACTATTGATTAATCGTTGTTTGGCCGTTGCTTACTGTCCTGTGCCAGTACCAGAGACGGAAAGTGTCAGACCGATCGCACCACACACCTTCAACTTTTTATAAATTAGTAAGTGTAAAGCAAGCGAGTCACAACCGATTCAAAAAATCATCAAACCCAAAAATAAAACATTTTCACAGCAGCAGCAATGCGGAATCAGCCAATCTCTAATGTAGCTAACAACATCTACCCGTCAGGCAAATCCCACCAACTGCTCAACCATGAAATCCTTAATTCAATACCTCGGAATTACTGGATTTATACTCCCCGCAACCGCTTCTCAAATCCCTTCAATTTTTCAAGAATTATTTGCCTTTTATCCTGATCGAACGACGGAAGGCAAGAACAATGAAATATCAGGGCAATCAATCAATCTCAAGCGAGGAAATGCAGCCTCTCAAATAGCATAAACAGACAATTACACATCCACATATTTTAACACAACAGGAGTAAATATCATGTTCAACGTAGTAAAAGCTTTCGGCTCGATGTTCTCTACCCAAGGATACAGCGCCGCTAACAATATGCTCATCAAAAATTACGTCAACACCAATTTTAACTATTTCAACGAAGAAGCAGTAGTTGATGAATCGATTTACCCGAATCAAACAGGTCGCGTCCGCTTTCAAGGTAGCTGGTGGCCCGCACGGTGCGATCGCCAAATCACCCTCACACCGGGAGACACGGTTTATGTCATCGGCGTTGACAACATCACTCTGTTAGTTTCCCTGGCTCCGGCAGACTAAATCAGAGCATCAACAACCAGGAAATGCAACCTTTCAAATAGCATAAATAGGCGATTAAACTTCCATATATATTAATACAAAAGGAGTCAGGGAAATGTTCAACTTAGTAAAAGCTTTCGGTTCTATTTTTTCTGTTCACACCTACAGCACGGAAAACAATATCTTAATGGACAACTACATCAACACTAATTTTGTCTATTTCAACGAAGAAGCAGTCGTCGATGAATCGATTTACCCGAATCAAACAGGTCGCGTCCGCTTCCAAGGTAGCTGGTGGCCCGCACGGTGCGATCGCCAAATCACCCTCACACCCGGAGACACGGTTTATGTCATCGGCGTTGACAACATCACTCTGTTAGTTTCCCTCGCTCCCGCAGACTAAACTAGAAAGTAATCTCAACTTTTTCACTGTCAGAACCCCGACTTCTTGAATAAGTCGGGGTTCTGACTATTCTGTTTTTTAGTGGCAATTTAACTTAAATCCCCCTCTTTATTTCTTAGCCCGCGAAGGCGGGCTTTGTTTGTGTAGTAGAGGTTTCAACCGCCGCATTATAACAATAAAATGGCATTTTTGAGAGCTTGTTTGTTAAGGCGATCGCCAATTTGAGATATCCTACTTTCTGGACTTTCTGCGGTTGTTTCTGATGCCTTAGCCGGCGGTAGTGGTTCGAGCAGTTGGGCTTGAGCTTCCTGAATTGAAGGGTATTTTTCAGCCCAGGATGAAATCGCTTCTGAAAGGACATCGATCTCATCGGATAAGGGTTCAATTAGCTGGGCTAGTTCGGTTAATTGTGCGGCCCCGAAGAGCGATCGCTGCTGAGTTAATAGTTCGATAAATGAGTCAATATTTTTTTCGGGGAGTGACATCGATTCCCGTTGGATTTTGTTAATTGTTTGGCGAACAAATTGGAGAGACAAATCTAATAATTGCGCGATCGTCTCTAAATTTATCCCCAACCCGATCGTGCGACGAATGGCTTCTAACTTCGCCTGCCGCTCACCTTGTTCGAGTCCTTCTTCTAAGCCTTCTTGCTTGACTTCCTGATAAAATCGAGTTTGTCTGAGTTCGCTTAAATTTAGCATCATGGCAATTTCCTCGCGGCTTTTTTGGGGGAGTTTGTAGACGATAATTGTTTCGATCAGGCTGATTAAATCGCGTAGAACGGTTGGATCGGACAACTGCTGTCGGGCCATTGCGATCGACTGCCGTGCTTGTTCTGCTGCTGTCTCTGCTGGCTCGATTACCAGTTTAACAACTTTGACTCCCAGCGATCGATCTGCGGCTTCTGGCAATTCATCGAGGTAAATCCGTTGCACCCGCTGACTGGTTAAGAGTTCCTGAAATTGCAGCATCTGTTCGTGTTCGATGCGGCGATTGGGATAGATGACAACGACGCGCCAAGGATTGAGGGGTTTGTATTGTCGCAGATAGAGAAAGAGTTCGCCGAAGATGCGGTAGTACAAGTCGGGATCGGGTTGAAACTGAACTTCCGCCAAGTAAAATGGTTTTTCAGGTTCTTCGGTTTTGGGGAGAAATAACCCATCGATGCGGAATGCGAGTTGTTTGATTTCGCGGGAGGTGAATTCATAGGCGGCGGCTTCGTCTGGAGGGCGATCGATCAGTTCAAAGAAGAAGCTGGGGAATTCTTGAAACAGGCTATAGAAAATCGTGTCTGTTTTCATGAGTTGTCGATGGGAATCGAAGATGGGTACTATACCATGCCAAGAGAGGAACAACCATGACACAAGAACCGATTTTTGAAGAAAGCAGTGGCAACGTATTCGCTGACCTCGGACTGGAGGATGCAGATGAACTTTTTACGCGGGGCAAAATAGGGATTCAAGTAATCCGTATCCTGAAACAAGGGAACTTGAAACAACGGGAAATTAGTCAACTTCTTGGCATTTCACAGCTAGAAGTATCTCATTTAATGAATGGAGAGTTTCAAAGGTTGAGCGAGGACAAAATACTGATTTTCCTCAAGCTACTCGATACACAACTTACATGATGTCATCTACCAGTACCGTTCCTCCTTCGCAAAAATCAATACTAAGATGATAATCTTCTAAAAGTGCTGTCCCGACGAGAGGACGACGACCCATTGCTAAAACCGGAATCACTCGCTGCACCCCATTCCACAGGATCGTGCCTTGATGAACGTTGGTTACAATGCTGGAGTTGTCAGCCAAATTTGCATTAATTGGTGCCACGTAAGGTAACTGAAGTTCTGCAACTACAGTAGGCGGCAAAGTTAAGAAGCCTTCAAAGCCTGTATCAATAACACATTCGATTTCTATTTCTGCACGTCCCGGAGGGTAGAGAATAATTCCCATGCGTGCTTGAAGCCCAACAACTATTCCATTAATCACAATGCTGTCCTAACCAATGTTCCACCGATTGCGTATACAGCATCATAACCGATGCGCTCTGCCCAAGTGATGGCATTAGGCTGTTTGGCTTGCAGGCGATGACAAGCTGCTAGCAAATCTTTGTCAATCTCATATTCACCAGTATTGAGATCGATCGCGATAATTTTACCGATATTCTCTGTTGTTTCAATATGGGTACGGATGCGTTGTTGGTATATCTCTTTGCCACGCTGAGCGATTGCTTCGCGGCTAAGGGTGGGATGAGTCATAAAAATAAGTTCCTAGTTAAAGTTTCTCGGCTGCTTTATCCATCCTAGTGCAAAATCGAAATTATGAAGCAGCTTTAGCATCAAAATGAAAATTACTTTGATTATAACAAACGGGCGATCGCTCGATAGTTTGAGGAGCGATCGCACGTACAAATCGCGAGACTAACTTAACTTTTGCTCCTTGGTAGACTTAACTGGAGTATGAGGTAGCGATCGCGGGGCAATTGCTGCCTCTCGATCGGATTGCTGGCGATCGGGCAAACACCGAGTTGTCCGTTTGTCCTTGTCTGTTTCACTCGGATCGTCTTTCTGCAATGCAGTCAGAATTTGAAAGCACAGCTTGAGCATAAACAGCAGAAATCCTGCGTGGGGATTGAGGCAAGTGGCAACGCCCACTACTGCAAACTCGGTTACTTTCAGCAGTTTATTTTTGTTGGACAGTTTCATCAGGAGTAGTTTGAAATCGACTCTTACATCGTTTCAAAAAGGCTCGGAAGCATGGTCAGAGTAAGAGTTTGACTATTTGTCAGACTTGTCAGACTTGTCAGACTTGTCAGATTTGCCATAATTGAGAGGATAAATTTCTAGGTTTGTTAATGGCACGACGAACACTCCAAGCTTCTACACAAGGTATTAAAGACATCGGAAAAGCATTGAAACGAAAACAAGGAGGACAAACTTACCTGGCTGGTGCTGTGCATTGTTCTCGACAAACCATCTGGAGTTTGCTGCAAGGCAACCCAATTGATTGCGATGTTTTCATGAATGTATGCACGGAGCTAGGGCTAAAGTGGGAAGACATTGCTGAGCCAGAAGCAGCAGAAGCGGTGCAAAACAAAGACTCTAATCTGGATGCGTTAGTTCAGGATGTACGATCGCGCCTCCACGATGACATCCAACGGTTGCACGGAACTATGCCACTTTGGGGTGTCGATCGTTGGGTGCCTTTGGGTGACTTGTTTGTGGATGTCAATATTCTGGAAAAGCTCAGCAGTAGTCGTAAGTCGGAATACGATGACTTGTCACAAGATTTCATGAACAATCCCAGCGCTCGCGGTTTAGATCGCATTGGCTTGGGTAAGGAACAGGAACGGGTGTCAGGCTTAGAGGTGCTGGCGAAGAATACAAACCTAATAGTGGTGGGCAAACCGGGTTCGGGCAAAACCACATATTTGCAGCGAGGGGTAACGGAGTGTAATGCAGGGAATTTACAAGCGCACCGGATTCCGGTTTTGATTAGGCTGCGGGATTTTGTGAAGGATGGACGTGAGGTTTTCTATGCGCTAAAGCCTTATCTAGAGAAGTGTTGGCAGTTATCAGATACAGAAACCCTACTCAAACAAGGTCGGGCGATGCTTCTGCTGGATGGGTTGGATGAGGTGACGGGGGAGAATGGGAAGAATATCACCGAGGAAATTAAGAAGTTTGCTCGTGACTATCCGCAGGTGCAAGTAATTGTGACTTGTAGAACGCAGAGTTTTACTGGCGAAATGGACTGGAAATCTCTACGCTTTCAGTTTGTGGAGGTGGCGGATTTTAATGAAATGCAGGTGCAATTGTTTTCAGAAAATTGGTTTAAGACGGTGATGGGGGATGAGTCGGCGGGACTGGCGAAGGCAAAGGAGTTTTTAAAACAGCTTTTTTTGGAGTCGAATAAGCCGATTCAGGAGTTAGCAATTACGCCGATTTTGCTGAGTTTGACTTGTGCGGTGTTTCAGCAGACGGGGAAGTTTTACTCGAAGCGTTCTAAGCTTTATGAAGAAGGGTTGGAGTTATTGCTAGAGCATTGGGACAAGTCGCGGGAGATCGATCGGGATGAGATTTATCGGGATTTGTCGGTGGAGCGAAAGTTGGAGTTATTAAGCTATCTGGCAGTGAAGAAGTTTGAGCAGACGCAGTATGTGTTATTTGAGCAGACGGAGATTGAGGGATATATTGCGGAGTTTTTAGGGATTGGCCAGCGAGATAGTCGATCGGTGTTGAAGGCAATGGAAGCGCAGCATGGGTTGTTAATTGAGCGATCGCAAAAAATATGGTCATTTTCGCATCTAACATTTCAGGAATATTTTACTGCTTACTTCTTTGCAAAGATTCACAGTCGTGACTCCGAAAACAAAGCAACATTGCAAGCACTAGCTCATCATGTTAATGAGAATCAATGGAAAGAAGTATTTTTTTTGACTACAGAAATGTTGGATGATGCCAGTATTCTAATATTGAACATGGAATCAGAAGTCCAAAAATTGAGTGCCGCGGGTAAAATTACTGCTTGGTTGAACTGGGCACATTCCTCAACAAATAAAGCAACAGGAGATTTTAAACCTGTTATAAAAAGAGCGGCAGCTATGTACATTGCTTGTGCCTTGTCTCCAGATATTATCCATAATATGGCTCTGGGAGACTGTATGGATTACCTTTCAAGATTAATTGATAGAATAGCACATTCTGACGAGCTTAATGAGGTATTGAGAAAGTTCGGTACCTTAGGTGGCTATCGCGATCGCCCTCAGAATAAAGTTATTTATTTAGCTCAAGAAATGGTGCCTATTATTCATGAGTTAGAAATTTTTAGTAGTGTTGATTTTGAAACTTTGAAAAAAAATATTCAGATGTTAGAAATTGAAACTCCCAAAATTGAGAGAGTTTATGACCAAGAATCCTACAATGTACTTCGATGTTTTGTAGATCGGGTTTTACAAGTATGGGCTGAAAGTTTAAGTCTTCAGCAAGAATGGGAAGCAATATTTAGAACCGAAGGGGAATTATTGAATTATCTCTCAGCAAACGAAATGGTAATAGCTTGTAAAGAAAGGGCAGTAAAAATCTCGCTAAAAACATGGGAATCAGTTCTTGATAGAATGTTACTACCGATCGCGGAAATCGAAAAACTCAAACAGGAAAAAGCAGAGTAGGGCAATTCGCTATAAATCCTGTCTTATCTAATTTCGGCAGGGTTTATTTGAATAAACCGTGCCTTGAGTATGCTTAAATAAGCTTAGACACCTACTAACCATATTTAAACCAGTGAACTTTCAATCAGTCATTGCCACCTTAAACAAATTCTGGAGCGATCGAGGATGCCTGATCGCCCAATCCTACGACACAGAAAAAGGTGCAGGAACCATGAATCCCCACACCTTTCTCAGAGCAATTGGGCCCGAACCTTGGTCTGTCGCCTACGTCGAACCCTGTCGCCGCCCCACCGACGGACGCTACGGCGAAAATCCCAACCGCTTCCAACATTACTATCAATATCAAGTTTTAATTAAACCCTCTCCTCCCAACATCCAAGACATCTATTTAGACTCCCTCAGAGCATTAGGAATTCGCCCAGAAGACCACGACATTCGCTTCGTAGAAGACAACTGGGAATCGCCCACCCTCGGAGCTTGGGGTGTGGGCTGGGAAGTCTGGCTTGATGGGATGGAAATTACCCAATTTACCTATTTTCAACAGTGCGGTAGCATAGATTGTCGCCCCGTTTCGATTGAGATTACCTACGGGCTAGAACGCCTCGCAATGTATCTCCAAGAAGTTGATGCGATGACGAAAATTCAGTGGAAAGATGGCATAACTTACGGCGACGTTCACCTGCAAGGAGAAATAGAACAGTGTACTTATAACTTTGAAGCTTCCAATCCAGAATTGCTGTTTACTCTATTTGGGTTGTACGAGCAAGAAGCCGAACAATTGACAAAAAAAGGATTGGTTTTGCCTAGTCTTGATTATGTGCTAAAATGTTCTCACACTTTCAATTTACTCGACGCTAGAGGTGTGATTTCGGTAACGGAAAGAACTCGGTATATCACCAAAATTCGCAACTTGGCGCGGCGAGTTGCTCAGCTTTATTTGGAACAGCGCGAAAATCTGGGTTTTCCTTTAGAAAAAGCTGTTAAAGTTTGAGAAGGAAGAATGGCACGACACGGATTCGGACACGGATACACGGATTAATTTAGCTGTTAGATCCCCGACTTGTTAAAGAAGTCGGGGATCTGGGTATCCGGTTTTTTAGATTTTTAATTAATTCAATGCCTAATTATTCACAAAATAATACAGAAACAATTCCTCAATTGCGTGTTGATGGTGTAAGTTTGAAAACACCGATCGCCTCTAGCTACTTATTAGACAATATCTCGTTTGATGTGCACAAGGGCGATCGCATCGCAATTGTCGGCCCTTCGGGGGCTGGCAAAACAACGCTGTTGCGGTTGTTAAACCGACTCAGCAGCCCCACCAGCGGCTCGATTTATCTGGAAAATACGGAATACCGACAAATTCCGGCGATCGAACTCCGCAGACAAATCACCCTCATCCTGCAAGAATCCAAGCTTTTGGGGATGTCGGTGCGAGAAGCGTTGGCTTATCCTTTGAAGCTGCGGGGCGTCAATTCATCAAACATTGCAGAGAGAATTAGCGGGGCGATCGCACAACTGCACATACCCCAAGAATGGCTCGATCGCACGGAATTGCAGCTTTCCACTGGCCAAAAGCAGTTAGTGGCGATCGCCCGCGGCATCATTCTGGAACCAAAAATCTTGCTTTTAGACGAACCAACATCCGCCCTAGACGCAGGAAAAGCCGCCCACATTTTGCAAGTATTAACACAGCTAACTAACAATCAAACCACAATTTTAATGGTCAATCACCAATTAGAATTAGCAGAGCAATTTAGCACACGAGTCCTGCATTTACAGCGCGGAAAACTCCTCGAAGATTTGCCCTCTCATCAAATAAATTGGGGGCAACTGCGGCAAAATTTAATCCAAGCAGAAGCAGAAGCTCAACAAGAATGGTAAATAAGCTAAAAAACATTTAGTTTGCATTTTGAAAACTCTTAAAATTATTGTGGGGTGGGCATCCTGCCCGCCCCAAAGATGCAGCGCACTCCGCGCCCTACAGAATCAATGAGCTCCCCCAGCACCCGCACCAGCTTTCACCTTTTTAAAACCCAAAATAGCAATCCCGCTTAGCAGCAAAGCAATTCCCACAAAGTAAAAACAATCATTAAAAGCCATTACATAAGCTTCGCGGCGGACAATATTATCAATTGCCTTAATTGCTTGGTCTTTGGCCACGCTTAAATCTGCACCGCGACTCACAAAATACTGAGTCATTTGATTAATTCGCTCCTGCGTTGCCGAATTGTACAAAGAAACAGATTCTCCCAATCTATTCGAGTGAAATTGCTCGCGTTGCGTGACCAAAGTTCCTAACGCCGCAATCCCCATCGAACCTCCCATATTTCGCATCATATTAAACAAACCCGAAGCCGAACCAGCCTCGTGTTTCTCCATACCAGCAGTGGCAATAGTTGACAGCGGCACCATAATTAAAGGCTGCCCCATTGCCCGGACTAATTGCGACCAACGCAACTGATCGATACCCGTATCGTGAGTCATGCTGGCATTCATAAAACAACTCACCGCAAACAAACTCACACCGATACCAATCATCAGCCGCATATCGATTCGCTGCATCAATTTTGGCACCATCGGCACGATGAATAACTGCGGCACGCCGCCCCACATAATCACCTCGCCAATTTGCATGGCATTGTACTGCTGAATCTGACCTAAATACAGCGGCAAAATGTACACCGAACCGTACAATCCCACCCCCAAGGAAATATTCACAATACTTGCTAAGCCGAAATTGCGGCGAGTCAGCAATCGCAAGTTAATAAACGGTTGTTTTCGAGTTAATTCAATCCAGAAAAAAGCGCTGAGAAATATTGCTGCAATTATGCTTAAACGCACAATAAAATCCGAACTCAACCAGTCCTTGCGGCTGCCTTCTTCTAACACAACTTGCAGGGAACCCAAGCCGATCGCCATCGAGACAATTCCCCACCAGTCACCCCCTTTTAGCAGTGACAATTGCATCGGCTTAGGGTCAACTGCGTACCACACAGCGGCTAGCAGCAGCAGCCCTGGAACCAAATTGAGATAAAAGACATATTGCCAACCGTAATTCTCAGTCAGCCATCCTCCCAATGTCGGCCCGATGGATGGTGCAAAAGTAGCTGTCAGTGCAAACAGTGCCATGCCGACAGGTAGTTTTTTGGGCGGTAAATTTGTCAGCAAAAACGTAAAAGACATCGGAATTAAAATGCCCCCCGTCAATCCCTGAAGCGCCCGAAATACAATCATTGAATTCAAATCCCACGCCCAAGCGCAGGACATGGAAAAGAAGACAAAGAAAGCGGCATTTACCAAGATGTAGCGGCGGACTGAAAACACCTGCGACAGCCAACCAGTCAGCGGAATTACTACAATTTCTGCGACTAGATATGCGGTGGAAATCCAAGAACCTTCTTCTAAGGTTGCGCCTAAAGCTGCTTGAATGTCTTTGAGAGATGCGTTGGTGATTTGGATGTCCAAAACTGCCATGAAAGCGCCGAGTATTGTTCCCATGACGCCGATCCAGGTTTTTAAGGGAACTCGATCGTCGCTCTGCTGCTGTGGTATTGCACTGCTATTTGCCATTGGTTTAACCTCTGGTTGCGTAATTAATTTGGATTTTTTAACCGCAGAGGGCGCAGAGGGCGCAGAGAAAGAGAAGAGAAGAGAGAAGTTTACAAGTTGTTGAGGATTGCTGGAGATACAGTCAGATATTGGCTTTGGGAATGTTGTTTAATGTTGGCTTTTGTGATTGGACGCTAACTCCTTAGTGCGAAATTAAACCCATTTTTTGATAAAGTGGCCGGACTAAGTTTTTTAAAGCAGGCAACTGTTTGGTAAAAATGATGGAGCCTAAAATACAAATTATACCCCCAATGATGACTGTATTGGGAGCGCCGATATAATTTGCCAATCCGCCGGCAACTAAATTCCCAAACGGTGTTACTCCAAAAAATGCCATTGTGTATATGCTCATCACTCTTCCGCGTTTGTCGTCTTCTACAATTGTTTGCAAAAATGTGTTTCCTCCTGCAAATTGCAAAATGAAACCAAACCCAACGAACAACATCATGATTAATGACAGCCACAAGATGCGGGACAAACCAAAACCTATCAGCCCGAATCCCATAATTGCCGGTGAAATCGCAATCCATTTGCCGAGGCCAACTATACTTTTGCGCGAAATCAAATAAATCGCTCCCGTAAAGGCTCCGACTCCCGAAGCAGCCATCAAAAAGCCGAGAGTTTGGGCGTCGCCGTGCAGGATTTTGGTGGCAAAAATCGGGACTAATACTGTGTGCGACATTCCGGCCAAACTGACTAATGCTAATAGCAGTAAAATTGCTCGAATCGGGGGAAACCCGAAGGCATAAATGAATCCTTCTTTTAATCTTTGTAAGGGTTTGGTATTAGTTGCGGCAATTTTACGGGGTTTGATCTGCATCGCTAATAAGCCTGCAATTACAGCGATGTAGCTGAGTCCGTCAATGAGAAAGCAATAACTTGCGCCGACTGTAGCTATCAGCAAACCTGCTATTGCTGGGCCGATTAGTCTGGCTGCGTTGAACATCGAAGCATTAATGGCGATCGCATTTGCTAAATATTCTTTCTTTTCTACGAGTTCGGGCACAAAAGCTTGCCGTGCGGGCGCGTCAAAGGCATTAATTGCACCTTGAAAGAAACTCAGTACCAGGATCTGCCAAATGTTCACGACTCCTGTTAGCGCTAAAAATGCTAGCGCTAAGGATTGAACCATTGCTAATATTTGAGTGGCAATTATGACTCGGTGGCGGTTCCAGCGATCGATTAAAACTCCTGCAAAAGGCAGTAAAATTAATGTGGGGATTTGACTTGTAAATCCCACCACGCCGAGCATCCAAGGTGAATCGCTCAAATTGTAGACAAGCCAAACAGTAGCGACTTGCGTCATCCAATTGCCAATCAGCGAGATGCCTTGTCCTGCAAAAAACAGGCGATAATTTCTCGATCGCAGCGCTGGAGGAAGTTTTATTGTTTTGATTTTTGCTAGTAGATTCATGCTGCAAGTACGGCTAGAGCAATCCTATTGGATTTGTCAATATTTTTTAGGGTAGTTTCCCCGCGCCCTTGGTGTCAAATTAAGACTAAAACCCTCTGTTTCTCTTGTTTGTATCTAACTGCGATATCCCCCTAGCCCCCCTGAATAAGGCAGGGTGGATTAATTGTCATCCTAGAAATAGGTACGTAGTTGGGCTTTAGCCCTCTTTAGACGTATATATAAAGAGGGCTAAAGCCCAACTACGTACCTTTATTAATATAACAGTTGCGTCCCAGACGCGAGCTTTGAGCGGTGCTTTCTGTCGTTTCAGATTTCTTCTCCCCACAATAAAACCACCCTGCTATCACCCCTGAATAAGGGGGGATAAGATTGCGATCTTTCGCCGTCATTCTTAAGGGGGATTTAGGGAGATATAGACTCGACTACAAACGACATTTATTATGGGTTTCAATCCTAAGTTGACACAAATGGTACGGCGGGATTATCGCTAAACTCATTTTACCGATCGTTTAGGATTGCTATATGAGCCGGAGGTTCTATTTTTCGGTTCTCCAAAATCAGGAAACGAGCATTTTATGCTCGCAACCCGATCGCGCTGCTTCTAATCAATGCTCAACAGCCAAGTACCGAGGTAACGCAGCAAGGGAACGTCTCCGGGGGTGCGGATGCGGACGTTGAAATTGTACATTCCGCCCGGAGATGGGTTTCTGACGTTGGAGAGTACAACCTCAACATTGTTGCCGGCAGGAATTGGTTCTGCGGGATAAATTTCTATGAAACGATTTTCTTTGTCCCAGATTACTTCTTGCAATTGGATTGTTTTGTCTTTGACGCGCACTTTAATGTCTTTTTGGTCGAATTCGCCTTTGTAGTAGTCTGGATAGGATATGTTCAGTTGGGCGATCGCCAGACTTACTTTTTTGGAAGGAATTCGCAGCCGATATCTATCGCCGCTCATCCCCGCTTTGCCGTAATCCAAGCGATAGTTTAACTGATTGGCTCGATCGGGGCCGCCGAAAATCGTGAATCCCGGCATTCCTTGGGCTAAACTGATGGCGGGCAATCCAGTCAGCAAGCAACCTGTAACCGCTAGTGCTGAAAATAATCGTCGCATAACAACTCCTCTAATTAAACTCTTGGTGAACCTTAAATATCGATCGCCCGAAATTTGCGATCGTGCCTACAATATATCGAATGTCTCAGCAATTTGATGAGGGCGACCCGATTTTAGATTTTAGATTTTAGATTTTAGATTTTAAATTTACTCCCGTCTGCTTTGAGAATCAATCTGGGGGCTGGTTAGAACCCGAGGCTTTTCTGTGCCTCCATCCTCAGTCTGCGAAACGCTGAATCTGGGAACCTCGGAACAAATTGCTCGATCGTCAATTATTTTTTGCGTAATACTGATAACTGACATTCAAACTACAAAATCAGGAGACATGAAATTATATCATAATCGGTTGCAAATTTAACAATCTAGCGAATTTGAATGTATAAGATAAGTTAAAGATACGGCTCGAATTTGGGCGATCGGCTTTACTATCAACGAGAGAAGTTTAGGGGAACGGCTGCTTCAATGTAAAGCAAGGCATCGGGCGATTAAAAATCGCACTTCAAGAAACCTGCGGAGGCAGGTTTTGTCTGTGTAGGAGCGGTTTCAACCGCCCTGGGAAGGCTTAAATAAGGAGAGTTCATGAAATTAGCGATCGCAAAAGAAATAGAAGCAGGCGAACGCCGGGTGGCTTTAGTACCCGACGCTGTGGCCCGATTAGTCAAACAGGGCGTAGAAGTTTGGGTTGAGGCCGGTGCCGGCGCAAAATCCTTTTTCTCGGATCTTGCTTACGAAGAAGCGGGAGCTCAGGTTGTCGCCGATACCGCGACGCTGTGGGGCGAAGCCGATGTCGTCGTGAAAATCGGGGAATTGCAAGAATCAGAAGTTCACCAACTCCGGGAAGGAGGTGTTTTCATCGGATTTTTGAATCCTCTGGGAAATCCGGCTTTAGTACAGCGTTTGGCCGATCGCAAAGTAACGGCATTCAGCATGGAAATGATCCCGCGCACCAGCCGCGCTCAAAGCATGGATGCGCTGTCATCTCAGGCTAACGTCGCCGGTTACAAAGCCGTACTGATCGCAGCCTGCGCATTGCCGAAATATTTTCCGATGCTGACAACGGCGGCGGGTACGATTCGCCCCGCGAAAGTCTTGGTAATGGGTGTGGGCGTTGCGGGCTTGCAGGCGATCGCCACTGCGCGCCGTTTGGGCGCTGTCGTGGAAGCATTCGACATCCGCCCGGAAACAAAAGAACAAGTGCAAAGCTTGGGCGCTAAATTTGTTGATGTCGAATTCAAGGAAGAAACTGTAGCAGCAGGCGGCTATGCTAAAGAATTATCGGAAGTGGCTAAAGAACACACCCGTCAAGTGCTCACCCAACACGTCAGCGCTTCCGATGCAGTAATTACAACTGCTCAAGTTCCTGGCAGAAAAGCACCTATTTTAGTTACTAGAGAAATGGTTTCTCAAATGAAGCCCGGATCGGTAATTGTTGACCTCGCGGCCGAACAAGGCGGCAATTGCGAATGCTCTGAAGCCGGGAAAGATGTTGAATGGAACGGCGTTAATGTCATCGGCCCGATTAATTTGCCCTCGTCGATGCCGGTACACGCTAGCGAAACTTACTCGAAGAATATCTCGGCTTTACTTCAGTTGATGCTGAAAGATCAGGAACTAAATTTGAATTTTGAAGACGATATAATCGCTGGTTCCTGTGTGGCTCGCAACGGTGAGATTAGCAACCAGCGAGTGCGGGATGCTTTGACTGCTGAGGCTTCAGCAGTTAATAGTCATTAGTCAACAGTCAACAGTCAGCAGTCATTAGTGGGGAGATGTCTGGTTTTATGAGTCTCAGATTAAATATAAAACCATTGATGAATCTTGTTTGTAGCCAAGGCCAGATCCCCCTAAATCCCCCTTGAGAAGGAGGACTTTGAATGCTTCTTGTCCCCCCCTTCTTAAGGGGGGCTAGGGGGGATCGAGCCTCGGCAGTAAACAGCAGTCTGTGAATACGTTTGACCTGGTTGGGAAACGGTAAAGCTTTTACAGTTGATGACTGATGACTGATGACTGATGACTGATGACTGATGACTGATGACTAATGACTGATGACTGATGACTGATGACTGATAACCAATTACCAATTACCAATTGTTATGGCAGAAGGATTGATTGCAGGTTTAGTGGTGTTTACTCTAGCGTCGTTTGTGGGATTTGAAGTAATTAATAAAGTCCCGCCGACGCTGCACACACCTTTGATGTCGGGATCGAATGCGATTTCGGGAATTGCGGTTTTAGGTGCAATTCTGATTTCCGGCCAAGGCAATGTGACTGTTACTTCGATATTGGGGACGATCGCGATCGCCCTGGCCACAATTAACGTTGTCGCCGGTTTCTTAGTAACCGATCGAATGCTGCAAATGTTCAAGAAAAAAGAGGTTAAAGCGTGAGCGATTTTCTGCCCAGTGGCATTCAACTAGGTTATTTAGTTGCAGCATCTTTGTTTATTATCGGTTTGAAACAGTTGGGTTCCCCTGCAACCGCCCGTCAAGGAAATGTGTTAGCTGCGATCGGGATGTTAATTGCGATCGTCGGTACGTTGCTGGAAAAGCAAGTCATCAGCTACGAATTGATTGCTGTCGGAATTATCATCGGTTCCATTTTGGGAACAATTATGGCAAAAACCGTGGCGATGACGGATATGCCGCAGATGGTGGGTTTGCTTAACGGTTTCGGGGGCGCGGCTTCTGCACTCGTTGCTGTGGGCGAATTCTGGCGCTATCTCAGCATCCCGGCATCGCCTGCGCCAGACACGACAATTACGATCCTTTTGGGCGTGTTGATTGGCGGAATTACTTTCACTGGTAGCCTTGTGGCGTTTGCGAAACTGCAAGAATTGCTACCGGGTGCGCCAATGACGTTTCCGCTGCAACAGCCGTTTAATGCCATGCTGGCGATCGCGCTTTTAGCCGGCAGCGGTTATATGCTGGCGAATCCGGAGGATGTGCCGGTATTCCTGGGTTTGGTGGCGATTTCCAATATTCTGGGAATCATGTTTGTGCTCCCGATTGGTGGCGGTGATATGCCTGTTGTGGTTTCGCTGCTTAACTCTTATTCGGGGATTGCGGCGAGTGTGGCTGGGTTCATTTTGATGAACAATATGCTGATTATCGCTGGTGCATTGGTGGGCGCGTCGGGGATTATTTTGACGCAAATCATGTGCAAGGCGATGAATCGATCGCTTGGTAGCGTGCTGTTTAGCGCGTTTGGTAGTGCTGGGGCTGCTGCTGGGGCTGCTGCTGGGGCTGCTGGTGCTACTGACAAAACTGTTCGCAGCATCAATCTCGAAGAAAGTGCGATGATGTTGGGTTATGCGCGATCGGTGGTAATTATTCCGGGTTACGGAATGGCTGTAGCGCAAGCACAGCACGCCGTGCGCGAGTTAGCCGACGGTTTGGAAAAAATGGGTGTTGACGTGAAATACGCGATTCACCCGGTGGCTGGGCGGATGCCGGGGCACATGAATGTGCTGTTGGCGGAAGCAAACGTGCCTTATCCGCAGTTGTACGATATGGACGATATCAATCCGCAGTTTGAAGAAACGGATGTGGCGTTGGTAATCGGGGCTAATGATGTGGTGAATCCGGCGGCGCGTCACGATACGGCGAGCCCGATTTATGGGATGCCGATTTTGGAGGTTGATAAGGCTAAGCATACGATCGTGATTAAGCGCGGGATGAGTGCTGGTTTTTCGGGTGTTGACAATGAGTTGTTCTACAAGGATAAGACGATGATGTTGTTTGGTAGCGCTAAGGATGTGGTTGCGAAGTTGGTTTCTGAGGTGAAGCAGTTGTAGGATTTTGCAACCGCAGATTAAGGCTGATTAACGCGGATTAACGCAGATGATTAAACCCGGTTTTTTGGATAAACCGGGTTTTTGTTTTGGGTTTGTAGAGATGCTAATCTAGGCTACTCGTTTACTTCAAAAAGATATCGAGGTAATCCTGACTGCCGAATAATAGACTGCAAAGTGCCAATTTTAATTTCTGAATAATTTGGCACAGGCACTGTTACAGTTGTATTAGGTAGTCGCTGCTGCATGATAATATGACTTCCGCGCTGGCGCACTTGAACAAAGTCATATTGTTCTAAAATCTGACAAACTTGAGCCGCTGATAGAACTCTCAGTTTACCCAACGCTCACCTCTACACGAGTCACAAAAAATTCACTATGCAGCCTATTTTTGACTTCAGAAGGATCTGCTGTTTCAAAAAATAGTTCCAGCGCCTCGATCAGATTACGTCGCGCTTCTTCTATATTGTCACCTTGGCTGGCAATATCGAGTTCCGGGCAAAGGGATACATATCCATCGCCTTCTCGTTCAATAATTGCTGTAAACTGTTGTGTTGACTTCATAATTTGAAGTGGCGGACTGCCAAGCTCAAACAATTATACTTTTACTTGAGATTATATCACATATTTCGCTTTTCGGTGGAGACGGGCGATGGCGTCGGGCCCCGCAAGCTAAGGGTTTGGTTCAAATAGTCAGTGGAGATGGGTGTATGTAAAAATCCTTGTTCTCTGGCTTTTTGAAACCATTTTTCTGCTTCAGCGCGATCGGCTGCTACGCCATCAGCACCGCAAAGATAAATTCCTGCTAAGTTGTTGGAAGCAACACCATAGCCTTGTTCAGCGGATTTGATGTACCATTTAATTGCTTCTAATATTATCCTTTCTCGACCTAATCCTAAATGGTACATACTGGCAATTATGCACTGGGATTCAGCATTTCCCTGTTCTGCTAGCGCTTTTAACAAGCTAAAGGCTTGGGTATAATCTTGGGTATTAAAAGCGGCTAGACCTTTTTCTAAGTCAGACATTTTCGTTCTCCGTTTTTTCTGTGAACTTTTACGGCCCTGGAAAGTTTTCGTCAAAAGATTGAGGACAGGGGCGATCTTTGGGCCAAGGGAATGTTGCTAAAGCTGCGTAACCCTTGCATTTATAAGCACAAATTTTAAAGTTACTCGTAGGATCGGGAGACAAGAATTCTCCACTATATTCGCATCTTTTGCGTGGCGGCTCGCTGGTAGATTCACTGCTATCACTGTTATCGGGTTGCATGGTAACAAAAGGCGATTTATTACAACTTTTAGTTAATATTATAATAGCATTAAATAAACATAACTAATAAATTCGATCTAGTTGTTGCGATTTCTTATTTTGTTCCCTAAGCTGACGCATTTTTAAGACAAAAGGTGATGGATTGCGATCGTACTCAGCTTCAGCTTTGAGGCAATATTCTAACCAGTCTCCTACATACTTACCTACAGTTTTTTGATTTTCTAGATAGTACAAAATCGTAGCATAAACTTGAGCCATAGTAACTGTCCGAAATTTTTGAGCTATGGCTTCGGGATTTTGGTTGCGGTAAATGTATTCGTAGAGAATGTGTTCGATACCTACGCGGGTTCCTTTGATGCGGATATCTTCTGGTGTTAAGAATTCAAAGTAATCTTCTAATTGCATGATTTTCGCTCGTGTTCCATAAATTTACTATACAGGCGATTCTGGACTTCTGAAGGATCTGCTGTTTCAAAAAATAGTTCTAGCGCCTCGATCGGATTTCGTCGGGCTTCTTCTATATTGTCACCTTGGCTGGCAATATCAAGTTATGGGCAAAGGGATACATATCCGTCGCCTTCTCGTTCAACGATTGCTGTAAACTGTTGTGTTGACTTCCTAATTTGAAGTGGCGGACTGCCAAGCTCAAACAATTATAGTTTTACTTGAGATTATATCACATCTTTCGCTGTTCGGTGGAGACGGGCGATCGCCCTATGCCATGCTAGCTTGGTTTAAATAGTCACGGGCGATCGGTGCTAGTCAAATATACCTGCGATCGGAGATTTTGTAAATATAATAAAAACCTAAAGAATTAATAGAACTGCAAAAATTGTACTAACCTTAGAGCTAAGGTCAATTAAATTAAAAAAATTTCAACTATGTCAGATCAACCTTTTAACATCCGCCAACTAGACGGCCTAGATTATGACGATGCAGAACCGATCCTGGAAGATTATCAGGAAACGCTAATCGAGCTATTTGTCAATTCTCCCGAAGGAGAAGAATACTGTAAAGCTTATCCAGACGTTGGATTTTGGATCTCGCAGTTCATTTATTACGGTTTCGGCTATGAAGGTTTTACGCTGCCTCGCATGAAAGTGGAAGATGTGGAAACTGTAGTCGAAGAGTTGTTTCCCAGGAAAGTGAGTTTGCTTTCGCCGGAAGAAGGTGAAAATGCTATCCCAGAATTATTGGCGTTCTGGGAATTTTTGAAGCGAGAATTTAAACTGCGAAATGCCACTTCAATTATCAAATACCTGCGGGAGATCGAGCCGGAATTTAAGGAGATTATGGAAGATTCCTCTAAATTTGGATTAGCCAAATCCTTTGTAACGCTCGGTCATCAAGCAGGGTTTGATATGAGTACGGGGGAAGGTCTCACACAATTTCAGGAGATATATAATGCTAGCATTGCTCCTATAATGGCAGCTAAAAACTCCGATACATCGGGACTTTTCAGCAAACCGATAAGTGGTAGTGCTGTCAATGAATCTAAGGCAAGTAAAGAAAAGCAAAAAAAAGCAAAAAATGCGGCGGCTGAATCGAGGAAACGCAACCGCACCAAGAAAAAATGAGGTTTAGCAAGTATCTATAGCGGTTCTCAGAAAGATGAGGTACGTAGTTGGGCTTCAGCCCTCTTAGTTTAGTTATTATATAAGCTGTCAGTCATACCTCATCTTTTTGAGAAAGGCTATATTCTCATTTTACTCTTCTGATTCTTCTCAGCATCCTGTTAGCTTCTTCCCTCCCGCGAAACTTCCAAACTAATAAATAACACATCAAACAAAACCCGAAAATTCCTAACACGATCGCACTTTCTTCCGGTGAGTTGGTAGTTCGATCGAACTTCCCACTCTTCTGGCTTGCTTGGATGTTGTTAGTTCGTTCGACGGTGCGATCGTCCGCTTGCAAGTTAAAATTGTGTTGTTCGATCGCATTACTCTTTTTTAATTTTCGATCGACTTCTTGAAATAACTTCGGTTGTCCGCAGCTTGTTAAGGACAATCCCATAAGGATAAAAATTAGGAAATAACAGGGCAATTTCACGATTTTTACTTCCATTTAGGGAGAAAGCGACTAAATGAATATAAGACTGACTCGTGGGAAGGCAGAAACCGGGTTTTTGTGACAATACTTCGTACACAGCCACAGATTCCCTGAAAAACCCGGTTTCTTTTGTTTGAGTGCGTAATTCCTGCGAATAATTTCTACAATAGTGGTTTATGATTTTCGTAAGTTGTAGTTAAAGGCGATCGCTATACAACCGATTCTTTACTTCAGAAGGATCTGCTGTTTCAAAAAATAGTTCTAGCGCCTCGATGAAATTTTGTCGGGCTTCTTCTATATTGTCACCTTGGCTGGCAATATCAAGTTCTGGGCAAAGGGATATATATCCGTCGCCTTCTCGTTCAATGATTGCTGTAAACTGTTGTGGTGACTTCATAATACTATAATAGCATTATTCGACATCCGGCAAGTTTTCGGGAATGCGTTACTTGGCTGATGTAGAACTTTTCAACTTAATTATCGCTCTTGTTGTCTCTCAAAATTTTATCGAGGATTCTGTACCGTGAGTAATAGTGGAAAGTTCTTTAACGTCGCAAACCTGACTATCGGTGTACTAGGTTTGTTAGCGGCTGTTGGCGGTGCGGGAATTGCTATTGTTCAAGGTTGGCCGCCTCTGTTGTTTGGGAAAGATGCTCGTTTTTCCTGCCAAAATCAGCCAGATACTCAGCGGGGTAGTGAAGTTTGGACTGTCATGTACCGTCACGATAAAGGTCAACAACCTTGGCTAAAAATGGTTACAACTTTAGGCGGTGATTATACGCCTCTAAAACGTTGCGAAGAAATTTCTGAACGATTGAATGGTTATCGCAAAGATGGTTTGATTCGGTTAGCTTATAGAGACGATCCTAAGACGCCGAATCAATATGTGATTTGCGCGAAAACTAAGTTGAGTGGCGAGGGTTGTCCGCTGTTGGTGACGTTGAAGCCCGGTAGCGAAACAGAGGCTTATAACGCAATGCGAGATATGACTGAAAATTTGTTGAACGGTACTGGGGTTTATCAAAATAGCGAGGGTAAGTTGGCAAGTTCTAAGTTTTCTCCGTCTTCGCCAGAGATTGATTTAACTCCTTTTTTGGCTGAAGAGGATCTGATTGCTGGATCTAATTCTGCTAAGTGATATTAAACTTATAGGAATTACGCATGGGGTTCAGAAACCGGGTTTTTTACGAAAATACTTCGTTACATCCCGCAGATTCGGAAAAAAACCCGGTTTCTTTGGTGGGAGTGCGTAAGTCCTGGTTCACTGAAAAGTTTATTTTGGCTAATTGTTATAACCCTCAAGTTGCTGGCAACATCCTGGCTGGTAAGTCACAGTGCCAGGTATCGGAAACTCAGACACCGCATGACTTCGTGGATTTTGACTCCCTCACAATTCTTAATAAAAACTTGGAGCCTTTATAGGTTACGCTTTACAAGTCTCTGCACGATAGAAGAAGATCGAACCCCAGAACAAAACTCGTACCCCCAACGGTCCCGCCGGTAGGTGACCCGATGGTGCATTTGTACTGAAAGTTAGTTGAGAGTACACCAGCCATTCTTCTCCTTTCTTCCAGCCTAAAGCCTCACCGTAAGCTACCCATACTTTCTTATCATACTCTTTTGTACCACCCAGACTTTGATAAATCTGCTTCTGCACCGAAAATCCAAAGCGTCCATTACTATATTTTACCCACAGTCGATCTATCGCCCGCAAATCAGGACAGGAAAAATTTTCGACATCTTCCCAACGTAGCAAACCTAGTGTTTTTCTCCCCGCCACTTCCAACATTTTGTTAGCAGTTTCCCCATCTGCTTCTTTCCACTTCCCGGCTGCCAATAACTGTTCCAGTTTAGTATAGTCTGCTTTAGCAAGGGGTTGATTTTCCCAAGACTGATTTGCCAGATAAGTTTGAATCGGAATTCCCCTCGGCAATTTATCCTTTGCCTGCCCGTGAACTGCCACCACTTTACCGCTAGCATCTAAAACAGGCGCACCACTTATGCCAACAGAAACTTGAGCTGTATAGTTAATTCCATATCCCTCCGTCAAGACAACATTAATCCTCGATACTGAACCTTCCAAAAATTCCGGCGCTAAATCTTCGTTTTGAAGAACAGGAAAACCATAAATATAGATTTTATTTCCTACTTTCAGCTCGTTAGAATCACCAAAATTGACACTCGGATAAGGACAATTTTCCCCGGCAGACTTAAACGTCACCACTGCTAAATCAAAATTGGGACTTGTTTGAATAGTGTCAGTTGTATGACCTTGTTTATCCTGATAAGTTTGCAGTTTCAAACTATAGCCTTTAACTACATGACCGGCCGTGAGAACAGTGCAAACTCCCTTTTTACCTGGTACAATAAACCCGGTACCGTGTCCGCCTTGATTTTCGTAGTAAATCAGAACAAGGCTCTTGTTAACTGTTTCAGCAATTTCTTGAGATGACTTCGGCTGGGAGCAACTTGTTAAGGAGAGTCCGATGAGGGTAAAAATTAGCCAGCAAAAGCGAAATTTCATGAATTTTGTTGATAGTTTTAGGGAATAATGGAGTAAATGAAGAATTTCTACAACAGTGATATGTTGTTTTCCAGGTAGGAGATTAATATGAAAGTATACCATTTTTTTGCGATCGTAGGTACGGGTAAGGACACGGTAGTGCCCAGAGGTGACAAGTTAAGATTAAAAGCCTCTTGATATCTCGCTGGTAGCCAAGTCTAGATCCCCCTAAATCCCCCTTAAAAAGGGGGACTTTGACTGCACTCTTGTCCCTCCCTTATTAAGGGGGGCTAGGGGGGATCTAGATTTGGTAGACTCACAGAAAAGCATCGGGCGGGGCGGGTTTACGAGATAATTAGTTTGAAACAATTATGGTTGGTAAAACCCGCCCCTACGAGATTGCAAATTATTCGATCGCGAATCAACGAATAAATTGAAGCAGCGATCGCTAGAAATGAGGAACCCTAAAACATGGCGGAAATTTGCTATAATCTAACTAATATCAAATCCGAACGATCGCACTTATGACTATACAAGAATTAGAAACTCAAGTCTTAACCTTAAATCCGGCAGATAAAGCTAAACTAATCAGCATCCTAACTCAAACTTTAACCAACGGTTCTTTAGGCATTAAAAAGACTCCCGGCGTGTGTGGTGGCGATGCCTGTGTTGGCAATACTCGCATACAAGTTTGGGTACTGGTGGGTTATCGCCGTCTCGGATGCAGCGATGCGGAACTTTTTAAGTGCTATCCCCATTTGACGGCGGCTGATTTAGTCAATGCTTGGGCTTATGCTGATGCTTACCCAGAAGAAATTGAACAAGCAATCAAAGAAAATGAGGAAGCCTAAAACATGGCGCGACTTTATGCAGACGAACAGTATCCGTTGCCAGTAGTTGAGTTTCTTCGACCTTTAGGTCACGATGTATTAACAGTTCAAGAAGCCGGAAATGCAGGATTAGGGATTCCTGATGAGGATGTATTGGCTTTTGCAGTGAGTAATGAGCGAGCAGTTTTGACTCTCAATCGAGGGGATTTCATTCGACTGCATCGCTCACAACCCAACCATGCTGGTATTATCATTTGTACTCAAGATAGCAACTGGGAAAGACAGGCGACCCGAATTAATGATGCTATTTCTGCGGAAGAAAATCTCACAAGTAAATTGATTCGAGTCAACCGCCCGCCGCAGTGAAAAAAGCCCTGAAGTGTAGCTATCCCGTAGGGAATCGCCCAAACCCGATTTAAGCTAAAATATTAAACATATATTCCCCAAAAAATAGGAATGAACTATGACCCTCACCGAATCAAAAATCGATTGGGCATCTTTAACAGCCGTCGATAAAGCAGCCGTTATAGAAATTTTACTCGCCTCCTTAAGCAACGGTTCTCTAGGCATTAAAAAAACTCCTGGTGTGTGCGGAGGCGATGCTTGTATCGGCAATACTCGCATACCCGTTTGGTCGCTGGTGTGCGATCGACGTTTAGGTGCTTCCGATGGTATCATCCTAGAATCATTTCCCGATCTAACCGCCGCTGACTTGGTAAATGCGTGGGCTTATGCTGATGCTTACCCAGAAGAAATTGAACAAGCAATCAAAGAAAACGATGAAGTTATGGAAGAAAGCGAGGTTTATTAAAATTTGGCACGCTTTTACACAGATGAAAACTTCCCGCTAGCCGTTGTGGAATTACTGCGGGCTTTGGGTCACGATGTATTAACAGCAAGGGAAGCAGGGAATGCAAACCTTCAAATTCCTGATGAGGATGTGTTAGCTTTTGCTGCGAGCAATTATCGAACAGTTTTGACGCGCAATCGCCGTCATTTTATGCGATTGCACATTGAAAATTCTGACCATAATGGTATTGTTGTTTGCACGGAAGACCCAAATTTTCAAAGGTTAGCGAGGCGAATTAATGATGCTATTTCTGCTGAAGAAACATTGAGTGGTAAATTGATTCGAGTCAACCGCCCGCCGCAGTGAAAAAAAGCTGTGAAGCGTAGCTATCCCGAGCAAGAATCGCCCAAATTACCGTAAAATCTTACTAAATGCACCAAGATTAGGTAAAATTATCTGGGTGTCAGAGGATTAACTATATGCGCTTGGTTAAATATATTACGATCGCCATTATCAA
The DNA here is from genome assembly GCF_036702825.1 of Microcoleus sp. A003_D6. Classification (NCBI taxonomy): domain Bacteria; kingdom Bacillati; phylum Cyanobacteriota; class Cyanophyceae; order Oscillatoriales; family Microcoleaceae; genus Microcoleus; species Microcoleus sp. A003_D6. The sequence continues at coordinate 24,488 of NZ_JAUBWA010000014.1, forward strand.
TGCTTTCGGTGTCGTCATCGGTATTATTTGGGTTGCAGTCCCCGCAACAGTGGCTCAACCTTCCCTAAACTACCAACTCGCACTCTCTGCGCGACAGCCAGACGGCGAAACTCCGCAATCGCTCCCGGAACTCTACAAATTGCGCGATCGCCTCAAAGTACAATTAGATAACCTTGCCAAAACTCCCGACAGCAGCCTGTTTTCCCCTGAATATTGGCAACCAGAAAGCCCCCGCCAGCAATCCCAAACTCTGACGCAGCAACTCCAAAACGTTCAAAATCAGATTGAAATAGAAAAACAAGCCAAAAATAACTGGGACTATGCTGCTAAAATAGCCTCCGAAGCAGTCGTAATCGGACGCACTTCTAAAGCCGATCCTGCTACTTGGGAAGAGTCCCAACGCCTTTGGCAGATTGCTATCAATAACCTGCGACTCATTCCTCGCGGTTCTTTTTTAGCTGAGCGGGCGATCGACAAAACCATCGAATATCAAGGAAATCTCACTCTCGCTACCTACGAATGGCAATTAGCACGGTCTGCACAGAAAATTAGAGCCGAGGAAGAACAGGTAAAAGAAATCGCCCGCAAAGAACAAGAAAAAATAGAATTTGCTCGCCGCGAAATAGAGAGAAAAGAACAAGAGAAAAAAGAACAAGCCCGCAGAGAACTAGAAAGACAAGAATTTGCAAGGCAAGAATTAGTCCGAAAAGAACAAGAAAAACAAGAACTCGCCCGCCAAGCAAAAGAAAGGCAAGAATTAGCACTAAAAGAACTCACCAGACAAGAATTAGAAAAGCAAGAACTAGCCCTAAAAGAACAACAAAGACAACAATTAGAACTCAATCAACCAGCAACTCCTCAACCAACTCCTGAATCAACCGCAACAGCAACTCCCGAATCAACTGCAACACCAACTCCCGCCCCAATTACGCCCGCCGCGTCCCCGTCGAACTTTTTCTTTGCGGGAGATACCAACAGAGACGGCCAAATTAACGAGCAAGATGACGCCGGAAAAGAACAATGGTCATTGTCCAGCGGCGCACTCATTTTATTTAACGATCGCAATAACGATCGCGGCAAGATACCGACTTGGCAACAAACCAAAGTTATCGCTCCCCGCCGTGCAGCAATGCTTTCTCAAGTTAACTTAACACTGTCGGAAAACTTCAAAACCTCTCAATTATTTATCACGGCTGACAGCATTGCTAGCCCTCACATCAGCGTTTTTCAGAAAACGGGCGACGGCTGGCAACCTGTAGATATATCCGGTGCTCAACCCCTAGTTTTCAGCACGGAGATTGTTTTAGGTGTCGAAGCCAAACAATTTGCCGATCGCAACTGGAACGGTAAAGTTAATCTTAAAGCAACTGCCCAAAACAACGGTCAAGAAATCGCTTCCACAACTATTCAAATGGGCGTTAGTCCTTGGATGATAGCGCCCAATACAGCACCAGTAACCGAAGTTCAAGTCAGCGACAGAGGCTCGGCAAACAGCGAATTTATCTCCCAACTCAAACAAGCCGTAGAACCCACGGGCGCTCAAGTAAAAATTATCCAGGGCGATCGCACTTGGATGCAAGATACCCAGAAAAACGGCTACGTTCAACTCCCCGAAAAATCCGAAATACGCCAGTTTAATGTCGCCCTAAAAAGCAATAGCGATCCAGAGAAAAACCCGCCTGTTAAATCAACTCAAAACCCTGATTTGAAAGTATTTAACATTGGCAATCCTCGCTCTTTAGACCCTGTAAGTCAGTGGTCTGACGGATACGGCAATTTGCAGGTGACACCGCCGATTCCCGGACACCCAATGGGTCGAGTTTATTACGGGAATTCGGGAAATGCTAGTTTTAATCCAGAGGTACTTGATTTTATTCAAGCTCAGAGAATTCAAGGGCCGCCAGTGGATATTGATACTTCTTGGCTTTTGACTCGCCAAGTCGATGAAATTATCAATTTTATTCCCACTCAAACTCCCGGAAAATATATAATGGCGATCGCCAGTCCCGAAGCCGGAGTTAAGCTGTTGGAAGAATTGGAGGGAAGAGGTTACGGCGATGTGACGATCAATCGCGGTTTGAGCACTCAAACAACTGTCAGCGCCGCCTTGCAAAATCGGGCTTTAATCCAACACAATCTCTATTTGCAAAATCAGAAACTTAATCCCATTATAGAGAAGTTGAAAAGAGAGTTTTTACTCGGAGACGACCAAATTATTCAAGTTCCGGTGATGTTTGGCTACAGCGGTTATGCTTGGTGGCCCAATATGGTCAATTCGGTGCCAGTTAACGGCAAGTTGTTAGTTTCAAATCCGCGCGGGCCAATGATTGAGGGTGTAGATTACACTCAGGAAAGATTGCGCCAACTGCTGCTTCCTGCTGGGGTCAGCGTTAGTTTTCTGGATGACAGGTATTATCAAGAATTGAAAGGAAACGTGCAGTCGGCGACGAATACTGTGAGGAAGCCTGAAGAGCCACCTTTTTGGCAGTCTTTGCCTAATAATTACTAATTGGGAATCGGGAATGGGGAATGGGGAATCGGGAATCGTGAATCAGGAATTTGTAGGGGCGGGTTCACCAACAATACTCGCCTGTAACGAACAATCTCGTAAACCCGCCCCCACCCAACAGTAAATCGCAAGATACCTCCTAAACCCGCCTCCCTATGCTAATATTTAGCCAAACTATGCTAGGAGTTTAACAGATGGCTACCCTGCAAATAGAAAATATACCAGAGGAATTGTACGCGAGACTGCAAGAGTTAGCCGCAGCTCAAAACCGCTCGATTAGCGCGTTTGCGATCGCCATTTTAGAAGCAGAGTTGTCAACAGAGACAAAACCCCTCTCAGGAAAACGTAAAAAGTCTGTAACAGAACTCTTGGCAGAAATCAGCCGCCGTCGCGAGTCTCGTCCGGCGAATATGGGGATGATATTAGATAGTACCGCTTTAATTAGAGAGGATCGCGACAGATGACCCATCCTGTGAGGTGCGTAGTCGATGCTAGCGTGGGAATTAAGCAATTTATCCCCGATCCGCTGTCATCTAAAGTCGTTTTATTGTTTACCCATCTTGAAATTCCACAGACTGAAATATTTGTACCCGATCTGTTTTACATTGAGTGTGCAAATATTATCTGGAAGTATGTCCGTGCTGGAATTTACGCTGCTGCCGATGTTCCAACAGATTTAGCTAATCTTAGAGCTTTATCCTTGCGTGCAGTATCTACTGCTGAACTGATTTTAGATGCAACAAATATCGCCTTAAATTATGGAATTTCTGCTTATGATGGCAGTTACGTTGCTCTTTCACAGCAAGTTGACGCGCCTTTGCTAACTCTCGACCAAAAGCTAGTCAGAGCTTTAGCGGGCACATCTTATAATGTTCTATCGTTTAACGATTTCGATGTACCAACCCCGCATTAGCCTTAGCTTTAGAGGAAATTAATTCACTTGTTTATTCTTATTAGTAAATAGATTAAGCGCTAAAATATAGATACGATATTCCCAGCAGTCAACCCCCTAATTAACTATGACACTAAAAGAATTAGAACCGCAACTGCTTTCCCTGACTCCGCCTGAGAAAGCTCAAGCAATACAGATATTAGCTCAAAGTTTAGCCAACACCTGGCAGGGAATTGAAAAAACTCCCGGTACAGTTGGCGGTAATGCCAGGATTGCCGGGACTAGAATTTCTGTTTGGGGATTGGTAGAGTCTCGTCGATTAGGTGCAACTGATGCTCAACTTTTAGAAGATTATCCGCATCTTAGTGCTAGCGACTTGAAAAATTCCTGGGCTTATGCTGAAGCATTTCCTGACGAGATTGAAGCAGCAATTAAGTTGAACGATATAGACTAATATCATGGCAGGTTTGTATGCAGATGAACAATTTTCATTCTAACTTTTGCTTAACGCTTGATAATTAATCCGTGTATCCGTGTCAAAATCCGTTTCGTGCCTTCTTCCTCCTGCTAGATAATTTCAGTGCAGCCGATCGCACCAGTAACGTAAAATATCTAAAAGCGGTCTTTCTAAAATAAATTTAGCCCCATGAGCGACGAACAGGAAAAAAATCAAATTTTGACTCAGCAACCGGAAACAATTTCTCCTACCAGCGATGAGCTCGATCGCACTGAAATTGTCAGCGCTGATTCAACTTCCGAACCCGCAGAAACTCCGGTTGAAATTGCCGCCCCCGAAGATATTTCAACTGCAATGGATGAAGCAGAAACAATTCCAATTGCCGCCGATATCGCGCCGGAAACAACTCAACCTGCAAGTTATCCGCCTCCAATAATTCAAACGGCGAGTCACGAACCGAAACCAGCTCGAATTTGGCAAATCTTGGCAGTTTTTCTCAGCGGAATGTTAGTCGGTTCCGTGCTCAGTCTCGGCAGTTTGCTAGCGTGGAGAATGTATCAGGAAAGAGCGAACATTCAAATCAGACTGCCTGCGGACGTACCCCTCCCCCAAAGCCCTCCGCCTGTGGCAGCAGCGCCCGCCAACCGCCTGCCCGGAGTGGGTCCAGCACCAGGCACGGCACGGCCATCAGCAACCGCCCCGTCGCCCACTCCCACTCAAATACCCTCCCTGTCTGCGCTTGGGCAACTTGCTTCGCCGTCGCCGCTGCCTTCTCCTTCTCCCGCTGCGGTTGAAACTCCTGTAACTGAGCGAGTAAACTTTCAAGCCGGTGCTACGGGAACTACTCTGAGCAATAGTTTGCGAGCCAACATATCCAAGCGCTACTTGCTAGAATGCAATAGCGGCCAAAGCATGACAGTAAAGGTTCAAGAAGGTGATGTTAGCGCCGCAATTATTGCTCCTAACGGTGAAAAAGTGGGGACTGCAAATAGCACAAGTCAGTGGCAAGGTCAACTAGCCAGCAGCGGCGATTATACTATTGAAATTTCAGGCGATCGCCAAGCAAACTACGGTGTTAGAATTGAAGTTAAATAGCAAGTATAATTGTATCAGGGGGCAGTTACAAAATACATCAACTCGCCCTGGTTGCCAATTACAAATTACCCATTACTAATTACCAATGATCGCACAAGTATCTCCAAGCATCTACGAAGCAAAAACCCAAGAAATTGCCAAAGAAATCCTGAAGGCAACTCAAGACAAAAAGCGCTCTTTTTTCGGCCAACTGCAAGACCAAATGCGCTGGGACGACAAACTGATGGATTGGGCAATGGCCAGCCCCGGACTGCGGGTGCAATTGTTTAGATTTATTGACTGTTTGCCCGCCCTCCGCAGCAAGCCGGAAATTGCCCGCCACTTGCAAGAATACCTGACCGCCCAAGAGGTAGAATTGCCCGAAGCTTTGAAAAAATTGCTCAGTTTTACTAACGCTGATTCGATTCCCGGACAATTGGCGGCGACAACGGTTGCGCCTGCTGTGGAAACTTTGGCGCACAAGTATATTTCTGGGGAAAATATCAAGCAGGTAATTAAAACCTTAGAACGGCTTCGCAAAGATAAAATGGGTTTTACAGTTGACCTTTTGGGGGAAGCTGTGATTACTGAAACTGAGGCGCAAATTTATCTTAACCGCTATTTGGAATTGATGGCGGAATTGAGCAGTGCAGCGAAGAATTGGTCGCAGGTAGATGCCATTGACAAAGCTGACGGTGAAACTTTGCCGCGAGTGCAAGTATCTGTCAAATTAACCGCTTTTTATTCTCAGTTTGACCCGTTGGATGCTAAAGGCAGCGAGGAGAAAGTCAGCGAGAGAATTCGCATTTTACTGCGCCGCGCGAAGGAGTTGGGTGCCGCCGTTCATTTTGACATGGAACAGTACGCCTACAAGAGTTTAACTCTCAGCATTCTCAAAGAGTTATTGTTAGAGGAAGAGTTTCGCGATCGCACGGATGTCGGAATTACCATGCAAGCATATTTGCGCGACAGCAAACAAGATTTGCAAGATATTGTTACCTGGGCAAAATTGCGCGGAAATCCGCTAACAGTGCGTCTGGTAAAAGGCGCTTACTGGGATCAGGAAACTATCAAAGCGATGCAGAAAGATTGGCCGCAGCCTGTCTACAATGACAAAGCAGCTACGGATGCCAACTTTGAAGAAATGACGCAGTTGCTGCTAGAAAATCACGAATATTTGTATGCCGCAATTGCCAGCCACAACGTACGATCGCAAGCCAGGGCGATCGCCATTGCCGAAACTCTCAACATACCGCGCCGCCGCTTTGAAATGCAGGTACTGTACGGCATGGGCGACAAATTGGCTAAACTTTTAGTCGATCGGGGTTATCGCGTCCGAGTCTACTGCCCCTACGGCGATTTGCTGCCGGGAATGGCTTATTTGATCCGCCGCTTGCTGGAAAATACCGCCAACAGTTCCTTTATCCGGCAAAGTTCCGAAGAAATGCCGATCGACCAATTGTTAGCCGCGCCAGTAGCTAAGGTCAATGACCAGCTAGTTTACAGCAAAGTATTTCCCAACGTCGCCGATACCGACTACGCCAATACCGAATTGCGGAAACAAGCAGAAGCAGCCATCAAATCAGTACGGGGAATCTTAGGACAAACCTATTTACCCCTAATTAACGGCGAATATCAAAATACCGAAACCACAGTCAATTCCCTCAACCCTTCCAACCCCGCAGAAGTAGTGGGCAAAATCGGATTGCTTTCCGAAGAACAAGCAAAACTTGCCCTGCAATCCGCCAAAGATGCCTCTCTCGGTTGGCGAAAAACCCCCGTCAGACAGCGCGCCGGCGTCCTGCGAAAAGCCGCAGAATTGATGGAAAAAAGACGGCACGAACTGTCAGCTTGGATGGTGTTTGAAGTCGGCAAACCAGTCAGAGAATGCGACGCCGAAGTTTCGGAAGCTATTGATTTTTGCCGCTACTACGCCGACGAAATGGAACGGTTGGAACAAGGGCAAAATTACGACATAGCCGGAGAAACCAACCGCTACAGCTATCAGCCGCGCGGCATTTCTTTAATCATTTCCCCTTGGAATTTCCCCCTAGCAATTCCTGTCGGCATGACAGTTGCCTCGCTGGTGGCAGGTAATTGTACTTTGCTCAAACCTGCGGAATTTTCCTCAGTAATTGCCGCAAAAATCACAGAAATTTTGCTAGAAGCCGGAATTCCCAAAGGCGTATTTCAATACGTGCCGTGCAAAGGTTCAACGGTGGGCGCTTACATGGTGAAACATCCCGACGTTCACATGATTACTTTCACCGGTTCTCAAGAAGTTGGCTGTCGGATTTATGCCGATGCCGCGATTTTGCAGCCGGGGCAGAAACACCTGAAACGAGTAATTGCTGAAATGGGCGGCAAGAATGCAATTATTGTCGATGAAAGTGCGGATTTAGACCAAGCAGTTGCAGGCGTTGTTTATTCCGCATTTGGATATAGCGGTCAAAAATGTTCCGCTTGTTCGCGAGTAATTGTGGTCGAATCGGTGTACGATAATTTTGTGGCAAGATTGGTAGAAGCCACGCGATCGCTCAATGTCGGCGCAGCAGAAAATCCGGGCACTCAAGTCGGCCCTGTAATCGATGCCACCGCCCAGTCGCGCATCCGCGAATACATTGAAACAGGCCGCGCCGAAGCTAAGATAGCCTTAGAAATGCCTGCACCGGAAACAGGTTATTTTGTCGGCCCAGTAATTGTTACGGAAGTATCGCCGACTGCAACTCTCGCCCAAGAAGAAATTTTCGGCCCGGTTTTGTCGGTGATTCGGGCAAAGAATTTCACCGAAGCGATCGCCATTGCTAACGGCACGAATTTTGCTTTAACCGGCGGATTGTATTCTCGCACGCCTTCACATATCGATCGCGCCGCATCTGATTTTGAAGTCGGAAACCTGTACATCAATCGCGGAATCACCGGCGCTGTGGTATCGCGGCAACCCTTCGGAGGATTCAAACTTTCGGGAGTTGGTTCCAAAGCAGGCGGCCCGGATTATTTGCTGCAATTCCTCGAACCCCGCACCATAACTGAAAATATTCAGCGGCAGGGTTTTGCACCGATTGAAGGAGTGGATGATTAATCATTTCTTTGTTGGCAGTTAGGACTTCAGTCCTCTCTCTGGCTGTTAAGTTTGTAGGGTGCGCAATGCGCACCTTACGCTGGGGTAAAAGAAAAAAAATCTGCGATATTAGCTAGTTATAAAATGGAATCTACTAAAGATCGCGATCGGCAAAATTCTCAAAACCATTCACTTGACAAGTGGCTGCGATTTTTAATTATAGTTGTATTAGTCATAGGTATATTTTTTCGTTTCGCAAATCTCGGAAATAAAGTTTACTGGATAGACGAAGCTTACACATCCCTGCGGATTTCGGGCTATACAGAAGCTGAATTTATTCAGCAAGTAGTTGACGGTGAAATTCGGGACATTAAATACTTACAAAAGTATCAGCGGACTAATTCAGAAAAAAGCGTAGTCGATACTGTAAAAGGATTAGCATTAGAAGAACCTCAACTCGCCCCGCTGTATTTTGTAGCGACGAGATTTTGGGTGCAACTGTTCGGCGATTCAGTGGCTGTAACTAGAAGTATGTCGGCAGTTTTTAGTTTGCTCGCATTGCCTTGTATGTATTGGCTGTGCTTAGAATTATTTGAGTCCTCGCTGACAGCTTGGCTGGCAGTTTCATTACTAGCTGTATCGCCTTTTCAAATAGTTTACGCTCAAGAAGCTCGACCTTACAGCTTGTTTGTATTAGTAGTTTTACTCTCAAGCGCAACTTTGCTGCGGGGGATGCGGCTAAAAACTAACAGCAGTTGGGCGCTTTATGCAGCAACAGTAGCACTGGGATTTTATTCTCACCTATTATTTGCAATGGTGGCGCTAGGGCATGGAATCTATGTAGGAATTATAGAAAAATTGCGGTTTAACAAAACAGTTATTGGCTATTTGCTAGCATCAATTGCTGGATTTATTGCTCTATCTCCCTGGACTGTAGTTTTTATAAAAAACTCGGACAATGCCAGTCAAAAAACAGTATGGCAGTCTCTAAGAATGCCACTATTAGACTTAATAAAAAACTGGGGTTTGAACATTAGTCGTCAATTTTTAGATGTGGGATTTTACTCGGATTTGCCGCAGTTATATTTGATATTGACACTGCCTGTTATTTTAATGATTTTAATAAGTGTTGGGTATTCTTTTTATTTGCTTTTAAATCAGACACCAATGCGTGTTTGGTTGTTTGTTGTGACATTGATGTCGGTGACAGTAGCGATTTTCTTACCAGCAGACTTAATTGTGGGAGGGATTCGGTCTATCAACACTCGTTACATGATTCCCTGTTATTTAGGAATGCAGATATCTGTTGCTTACCTGCTGGCTGAAAAAATTACGTCTCCTACAGTGAAAGTCCAATTCCAAAAGCTGTGGAGGCTGGCTGTGGCTGCTTTGCTTTCTATTGGAATTATCTCCTGTAGCATTTATTTGTCATCAGACTCTTGGTGGAATAAAGACCGATCGTATATTAACATCCCGATCGCCCGCACAATCAACTCAGCTTCTCGGCCGTTACTCATAACAGACTTGTGGGTGTACAGTGTAGATACGATCGGCAATTTACTCGGTCTGAGTTACTTAATCAATTCCCAAGCTAAATTTTTAGTATTGCCGCCTAAAATTGTTGAAATTCCCCCAAATTTTAACGAGATTTTTGTGTACGTCCCTTCCCCAGAATTAAAAACTGAAATAGAAAAAAATACTCCTTATGAAATCCCAACTATTTACACTCTAAAAAATCAAGATATAATTTTGAGTAAATTGCAAAAAAAGTGAAGTATGGTTGGAAAAATACGTTTTAATGTTGCCCGAAAATGGTTGGGTTTTCTGATAATCGCTGTATTAGTTATTGGTATATTTTTTCGGTTCGCAAATCTCGATCGCAAATTTTACTGGATTGACGAAACATATACTTCTTTGAGAGTTTCTGGCTACACCGAAGCCGAAATCATCAAACAAATTTCCTACCAAAAAATAACCTCGCCCTCGGATTTACAAAAATATCAGCAGATAAATTCCGAAAAAACTTTAAGCGATACCCTAAATTCTTTAGCAACAGAAGACCCCCAACACCCGCCGCTGTATTACGTACTAGCGCGATATTGGGCGCAGTGGTTCGGCAGTTCCGTTGCCGCAATGAGAAGTTTGGCCGCCGTCATTAGCTTGTTAGTATTTCCTGCCATTTATTGGCTGGCTTGGGAGTTATTTGAATCGACCGCAGTAGCGTGGATGGCGATCGCAATTTTCGCAATTTCTCCCTATCACATTTTGTTTGCCCAAGAAGCGAGACAGTACAGTTTGTGGACAGTAACTACTATTTTATCCAGTGCAGCCTTGCTGCGAGCAATGCGCCCTGACGAAAATCAAAATCCTCTCGCCCTCGTTATTTCCTGGGCGCTTTACGCAGTCACAGCAACACTGGGATTTTACACCCACTTGTTATTTGTCTGCGTCGCCGCAGCCCACGCAATCTACGTCGCAATCATTGCCAACTGGCGCGATGTGAAAACATTTATTGCTTATTATATAGCAGCTTTTATCGCTTGGATCGCCTTCATGCCTTCCTTCGTAAATACTGTAGAAAACTTCAATCAAGTTAGAAGCACAACAGTATGGTCAGAACAGACAAATCTCTTAAGATTAGTCAGCAGGTGGGTGGGTTCCCTCAGCATAGCCTTTTTTGATATAGGGATTGATGGAACTGCCAACGCCACACAACTAGCCTTGCTAATTCCCGTCGGCATAACGATTCTAGCTTTAGTCGGCTATGCCCTTTATTTCCTGTGCCGACATACACCAAAACGGGTGTGGTTATTGATATTGTTATTAATTGCAACAACCGCTATATTTTTAGCCGTACCCGATATACTTAAAGGCGGGAGGCGATCGGCAAATCCGCGATATTTAGTTCCTTGTTATGTGGGAATTCAGCTAGCAGTAGCTTACCTGCTGTCTGCCAAAATTAGCAACAATTTTGATAACTTCAAACAGCAAAAACTGTGGAAAATCGTTATAGTTACACTGTTTTCTGTAGGCACCATATCTGCTGGAATTAGTTCTGGGGCCGATAGTTGGTGGAATAAAGGCAGCGGTTGGCTGCGGGCCGAATTGGAAGTAGCTGAGACTGTCAATCAAGCCAGCAATCCCCTAATTATCAGCGATGCCAATATCGCATATATCATGCCTTTGAGTTATCACCTGGAACCAAAAGTCAAACTGCTAATAGAACCCCGCTGTTACACTTCTTGCTATAAAAATCGAGAATTGGCACTGAAAAAACCGCAAGCCCCGAAAATTCCCGGCAATTTGGGCGAGTTGTTTTTATACAGACCGTCCTCAGCTTTGCGATCGGCAATTCAGCAGCAAAACTATCAAATAGATCCGGCCGACGCTAATGTTGAGCTCAATCTCTGGAAAATTACCAAAAAGTAATCTAAAAAATTAAGGCAAAAAAAGTCTTGTTCGCCGCGACATACTGCCCAGAAACGGGTTTTTTGGGAGTATGTCGCGAGTATAGTTCAATAGGGTTGCTTTTCGGGGTAAGCTAGAAGTTAAGAATAGACCTCTTGCAAAAATAGCTGGGACGGGCAAGATGCCCATCCCACAAAAAGTTTTTTTCTTGTGGAATGGGCCGGAGAGCCCGTTCCAAAATTTGATTAAAAGGACTTTTGCAAGAGGTCGAATCAAAAAATAACATCAAAAATCTCAAATGACAGTCACTGAAACCTCCAACATTCGCAGACTGCTGTGCGATCCAGACTTAGGGCTGATCCCTCACCTAGAAAAGTCCCTGAAAGACTTGCACTCGTCTGCGATCGCCAACGGAGAGAAATTCAAGGTAGAACCTTACGATATAGAACTCAAAAGCTGCCACACCCAGAAGCATCCCAACGACCAAAAACCCCTCGTCACCCAGTCAGTGTCAATCAAAATCCCTCTAACTGGGAAAGTTCAAGACAAGATGGAACTATATCTGATCGCAACTGAGTTGCAGAACCAAATCGACTTCAAAATTATCGACTGGAGTGCCTTAGAACGCCGCCAATACGACATTCACGGCATCCCCTTAAAGCAGCCCATCACCAAAATAGACGGCCAGATGAATTACGAGTTAGTATTCGATCGACCAAACTACTGCTGCATCACCCTGTGCCGCCAATTTGACTTAACTTACGCCGCCAATTTTTAATTGGGCTTGTAGAATACTGTTGCATTCTTTTTTAAAATTGGTATTAGGAACAGGCTTTTCGGCCTGTTCCACAAGAAAACTCATTCTTTGTGGAACGGGCCGGAGAACCCGTTCTTGACAATGGTGCAAGATATCAATTAATTCAAACAGCTCGATTGGCAGTTTCTGCAAGAATCCTCTTAATTTGGGCAGGAGTCAGATTTGGATTAGCCTGCAACATCAAAGCTATTACCCCGGCTACGTGCGGCACTGCCATTGAAGTACCCGCAAAATATCGATAAGGAATCCCCGGTTCAGAAAGCGGCACAGTTGAATAAACGTCACCAGAATCCGCCCTGCCACCGTCGCCGCCCGGAGCAACAAAATAGTCGATTACTTCAGTTCCCGCGCGGTTAGAATAATCGGCAAACAAGCCATTTCGGGTGACACCACCGACAGCAATTCCTACCTCCCCAGCAAACCGAGCCGGATAATCTACTTGCGGGCGAGCATCATTTCCCGCCGCCGAAATCACGATCGCGCCTTGAGCTTCAGCGGCTCGAATAACATTCAATTCTTGCTCGTTCAACTGTAGACCGCCCAAACTCACATTAATTATTTTAGCTCCATTTGCCACCGCATAATTAATCGCATTAATTTCATCCCTAATTTTCCCTACTCCCGCACTATCGAGTATTTTCAAAGCCATAATCTTCGCAGTCGGAGCCGTTCCAGTAATCCCAACCCCATCTTTTTTCGCAGCAACTAAACCCGATATATGAGTGCCGTGATTGTTATCGTCCATCGGGTCATTATCGCTGTTGACAAAATCCCATCCCCGAAAATCGTCCACAAAGCCATTGTTGTCATCATCAACCCCGTTGCTAGCTTTATTGCGACCGATCGCATCAACACCGGTTTCCCCCGCATTGCTCCAAATATTCCCGGTCAAATCCGGGTGATTGTAGTCAACTCCGCTGTCGATAACTGCCACCACAATGCCGTCTCCAGTCAAGCCCCGGGCCCAAACTTCTGGAGCTTTAATTAAATCTCTGCCCCACTCGTCGCCGCCCAAGTCGGGAACGTCAGGAAAAGTTGCAACACCCTCAGCTTTAGCAACTGCGGCGGCGGCATTCACCAAACCAAAGCCGAAACGAGAGTCAAAACCCGGCAAGTTGCTCGCATTGTTATCAGAAACAGTTGCAGGGGTTGCAGACAGATTTAGGGTAAAGTTTGTACTGTTTTGGAATTGATAAACTCGGACAAAGTAAGTTCCTGCTGCCAAAGCGTTGAGGTCGATCGACTCCGGCGATAAATCCGGTTCTTGAGAAGAAGCAATAATATCGGTGAAGTCAATAGAATTGTCGCCGTTAATATCTTTAATTAGAGCAACATCAACATCTGCCGTCAAACCGCTGACAGTTAATTTAAAGTCGCTAGTTGCAGGCAAAGTAAAGCGGTAAAGACTGTCTGGCCGGGCGTTGCTAACCGAGTCTGCGATCGTTTGAGTGCCGCCCAAAACGCCTAAATCGCGAGCTCGATCGAGTTGGTTGCCCAATACGGTAGTTGCAGAGATGAATGTAGAGGCGAGGTCTTGTGGAGATGCGTTGGCTACCAAGCCTAAAATAGCATTGGATTGGCGAATTTTAATTAATGTATTGGAAATACCGGGGGCGATCGAGATTTCTTCGAGAATCAAGTCAGCTTCGGTTAGATTGTCAGTCAGTCCGATCGAATCCACAAAACTGTTAAAGTCAGTAATAATGTCTGCTGCCGCCGGATCGGAGACTGCTGAATCGCTGCGGAGGACAAAGGTATCTGGGCCCAAACCCCCTGTCAGCGTATCTTTGCCCGCATCGCCCACTAAAACGTCGCTACCGCCGCCGCCGTCGAGGGCGTCCCCTCCCTTACCTCCCTGCAAGGTATCGCTGCCGCCATCGCCAAACAGGATGTCGCTGTTGACACCGCCGTTTAGCAAATCATTGCCGACACCCCCGAACAGGGTATCGGAATTGCTGCCGCCCAGGAGTCTGTCGTTACCGTCATCACCGCTAAGTATCTCGGCATCCGACGAACCGACAATAAAATCGTTACCTCCCAGGGCAAAAAGTCCGTTAGGATAAGGAGTCAAAAAGCCAGGAGTCAAGGCGAAACTGTTGGGGCTATTATCTAAAAGATAGGAAAGACCGTCAGGGCTCGGGCCGGGCATAGAAATGTACTCCGTATAATTACGATGGATCTAAATTTTAGATTTAAAACATGAAATTGTGGTTAAGAAATCAATAATCCCAAATTCAAAATCGGGATCGGAAAATGGGAAAACAACACTTGCATCGAATTCAGAAATTTTTCAACCTCGCGAAATCGCATTTAAAGCCTTATTTGCGCTATTTGATTTTGGGCGGGACGTTTTTATTTATTGCCAAAGCTTTTTTAACTCACTGGCGAGAAGTCGCGAATATCCAAATTCGAGCCGAAAGTTTTCCGTTGCTGGCGATCGCCCTCGGCGTCACTTTATTTTCTCTAATTTTTGTCGGCTGGGTGTGGATGTTGATTTTGCGGGAATTCCGCCAACCTGTAAATGCCGCCTGGGCGATTCAAGTTTTTCTCAAAACTAATATTGCCAAGTATTTGCCGGGGAATATTTGGCATTTTTGGGGTCGAATATTGGAAGCCAAAAAGGCAGGAATTTTCCCGAAAGCTGCTACTCTCAGCGTATTGCTGGAACCGCTGCTGATGGCTTCTGCCGGCGTTTTGATTGGGTTGATTTGTTTTGACAAATTCAATTGGTTTTTGCGGATTGTCGGTTTTGCTGCTATTTTAACGGCGATTCATCCCCGAATTTTAAATCCGATCGTTCTCTTTGTAGAGCGGTTGAAATTATCAAAGAATAATGGAGAAAATTCAAAGACTGAGGAGGCTGCGGGCGAGGCACTCAATTTTCGTACAGAGTCTACCTCAAATATAGCGAAAAAAACATTGCTTGTCAAGTCCCGCCGCCAAATTAATTTGCCAATTAAACGCTATCCTTTAGTGCCGTTAATCGGACAAATGTGTTTTATGGGATTGCGGGGCTGCGGTTTTTTGCTAACTGTAACGGCTTTAACTCCGGTGAACTTTAGCAATATTCCCAACTTGTTCGGTGCTTTTTGTTTTGCGTTTGTTGTCGGTTTAGTCGTACCGGGAGCACCGGGGGGAATGGGAGTATTTGAAGCAACGGCGATCGCCCTGCTGTCCGATCGCTTTTCTACGGGTATAATTCTGAGTGCGGTGGCTTTGTATCGGATAATTAGCATTCTGGCGGATGTTTCGGGTGCTGTTTTGGCAAAGCTCGATCGGCAGCGCGATCGGGGAATAAAAAATAGATGAATTTGTATTCTGTAAGGTGTCATAGCTAACTCCAAGCGAAGCAATCTCTTTCCCCAGGGATTGCTTGACTCGACTTTCGTTTCGCTGCGCGACATGAAACGCTGCGTACACAGACAACCGATGCTACCGGACAGGCTCTGTACCGCGCTAATTATACCGATTTTTTCTTAAATTATTCATAAATTTAGATTGCTTATTCAGTAATTTTACGGAAGAAACAGCCGCTTCTTAAAGCAAAAAACTCAACATTTCCACGCTTGCTAAAACTGCACCCCAAAGCATAAGCTTACCTAAAGAATTTTTAACCATCAGAAAGAATATGAAAGCGATCGCGTTTATTGACAAGAGTGTATCTGACTATCAAATCTTGGCTGCCGGTGCAATTTCGGGAACGGAAGTTGTATTGCTAGATACCGCAGCGGACGGGATAGAACAAATTAGTTTAAAATTGCGCGATCGCACTTTTGCAGAGGTGCATATTATTTCCCACGGGACGCCGGGGTGCTTGCAATTAGGAAATACTCGGTTGAGTTGGGAAAGTTTGGGCGGGCTGAAAGGGCAAATCGAAACGTGGGGGCGCGAGCTCGCAGCAAATGCGGAGATTTTGATTTACGGGTGCAGGGTGGGTGCAGGGGCGATCGGGCGATCGTTCGTGGAAAGATTGAGCGAGTTAACCGCAGCAAAAATTGCCGCTTCAGCCAATTTTACGGGTAGCAAAGAATTAGGTGGAGACTGGGAATTAGAAGTAAAAACCGGGGAAATAACAGCGGCTAAAGCTTTTGAGTCAGAAATAATGGCAGCTTACAGCCACATTTTTAATTCCTTCTTGCCACCCAGAAACTATCCGACAGGAGGCTCTTCTGTATTCGTTACCATCAGTGACCTTAATGGTGACACCTTCCCCGACTTGGCTCTGGCGAATGATTTTTCCAACAACATTTCAATTTTGCTGGGCAATGGTGCAGGTAGCTTTAGTCCTCCTACCACCTATGACGTAGGGTCAAATCCGAGATCGATTGCAGTGAGCGATTTCAATCAAGATTCTTTCCCTGACTTGGCTGTGGCGAATCACAGTTCCAACAACATTTCAATTTTGCTGGGAAATGGTACGGGTAGTTTTAGTTCTGCTACCAACTATGACGTGGGGACTTATTACACCTCCGTTTATCCCATCTCAGTTGCAGTGGGCGATTTCAATCAAGATTCATTTCCCGACTTGGCTGTGGCGAATCAGAGTTCCAGCAGCTTTTCAATTTTGCTGGGAAATGGTACGGGTAGCTTTAGTCCTGCTACCAGCTATGGCCCGGGGTCAAATTCGAGCTCAGTTGTAGTCACTGACTTTAATAACGATAGTTTCCCTGACTTGGCTGTGGCGAGTTATGGCTCCAACAATGTCTCAATTTTCCTGGGAAATGGTATTGGTAGCTTTACTCCTACTGCCTACTATGACACGGGGTCAAATCCCACTTCAGTTGCAGTGGGGAATTTCAATCAAGATTCATTCCCAGACTTGGTTACGGCAAATTCTAACTCCAACAACGTCTCTGTTTTGCTCGGAAATGGTACGGGTAGCTTTAGTCCTCCTACCAACTACAACGTGGGGTCAAATCCCACCTCAGTTGCAGTGGGGAGTTTCAATCAAGATTCATTTCCCGACTTGGTTATAGCAAATTCTAACTCCAACAACGTCTCTATTTTGCTGGGAAACGGTACGGGTAACTTTAATCCTGCTACTAACTATGATGCGGGGCAAAATCCATTCTCAGTTGCAGTGGGCAACTTTAATAGCGATGCTTTCGCCGATTTAGTTATGACGGGCAATTTCTCCGTCTCAGTTCTTTATAGTAGGCCATCTTTAAATTTCGGGGCTTCCAATTACACCATTAATGAACAGGACGGAATGCCACTTCTGAATCTTTCTGTCACTCTCAGCGGTGTTCCAACTGAGGACGTGTTTGTAAATATCAAGCGTGGTGCTACACCTGGCGGCAGTGTCGCCGCTATTGAAGGTGCTGACTATTATTTAAACAATTTTGTTAGTTTCCCAGCAGGAACGACTGACCTCACTAGATATATTCCATTTCAGGTTTATAACGATAATTTAGCTGAAACAGATGAAACTATTGTTCTCGAATTTGATACAATGCAAGGTGCAGGTGCGGGGACAATTTCACAAACTACGCTGACGATTCCAGCTAACGGCACCTTATCCTACGGAGTTGGCGGTACCTATTCAATACCTGAAGGCAACACAGGCTATGCTTACGCTGGCTTCAGGGTTGGTCACGGCCCATTCAATGACAATGGCTTCACCAGTACCGTTGACTATGCCATTACAGGAACGGCTGATAGCATTACGGACTACACTGGCGTCACTTCCGGTACTCTCAGCTTCCTTCCCGGTGAAGTATATAAGGAGATACCCATCAATATTATCGGAGATACTTCGATCGAACCTGATGAAACTATTACTATCACCATATCAAATCCCCGCATTACAAGTCCTGTTGCCGCCCCCGATTCTGTAATTTATGTTGCTAGCTATACGCTGACAATTCTTAACGACGACTATAACCCAGGCATTAACGTCAATCCGATCGCCGGATTGAACACCACAGAAGCCGGAGGAACGGCAACTTTTACCGTCGCCCTCAACTCGCCTCCCACTGCACCAGTTACCATCGGTTTAACCAGTTCCAATACCGCCGAAGGAACCGTTTCTACTAATAGTTTAACCTTCGATCCAACTAACTGGAGTATTCCGCAAACAGTAACAGTCACCGGCGTTGATGACAGCGCAGCAGACAGCATTCAAACTTACACTATTATCACTGCCCCTGCTGTCAGCACAGACACCGATTACAACAACCTAAATGCGGATGATGTCACTATAACCAACGCCGACAACGAAACAGCAGGCATTACCGTCAATCCAACAGAGGGATTAGTGACAACAGAAGCGGGCGGTACTGCTAATTTCAGCGTAGTTTTGAATACTCTACCAACTGCGCCAGTCACCATCGACTTAACCAGTGACAATACCGCCGAAGGAACGCTTTCTACTAATAGTTTGAGCTTCACTCCCGCAAACTGGAATTTACCGCAAATAGTGACAGTCACCGGTGTTGACGATCGCGTTGCTGACGGATCTGGCACTTATCAAATTATCACTGCCGCCGCTACCAGTACCGACAGCAATTACAGCAATCTCAATTCTCCCGATGTCAGCCTCACCAATACCGACAACGATACCGCAGGCGCTAGCATCAGCAGCACCTCCACGACAGCGACAGAAGGCGGTGCGGCGGGAAGTTACAGCCTTCAGTTAAATTCGCAGCCGATCGCACCTGTTACAGTTAGTTTTAATACGGGAAATCAAATCGATGCGATCGCCCCAATTGTCTTTGACAGCACCAACTGGAATCAGCCTCAAACCGTGACTGCGACTGCGAAAGATGACGCGGTTGTCGAAGGCGCGCATAGGGGTTCGATCGCCCATACAGTCACCAGTACCGATCCTCAATATAGCGGAATGGCGATCGCGCCTGTTAGCGTGGCAATTACCGATAACGACACCGCGCCAACTCCCACACCGACACCGACTCCAACTCCTGCGCCGACACCGACACCCGCGACACCGACACCGACACCAACGCCCGCGACACCGACGCCAACGCCTGCGACACCCACACCGACTCCGACACCTGCGACACCAACACCGACGCCCAATAACGAAAGTGCGATCGTCAGTTTTTCCCAACCGATTTACTCAGTAAATGAAAGCAGATTGTCGATCGTTCCAGCAACTATTAGTTTGACTCGCAGCGGCAATCTCAGCAATTCTTCTGAAGTACAAATAACTTATCCAACTGGTTCGGCAACTTGGGGTACAGATTGGAACCTTCCCCCCAACTTTTCACCTGTTGTTACCTTCAATACTGGCGAAACCCGCAAAACTTTTACCGTTAATATTTTACCGGATAACTTGCCAGAAAATACCGAAGAATTGACCTTCGGAATCACGGGTGATTTCAATGCAAATATAAGTTCCCAAAATACGGCAACGCTGCGAATTTTAGATGCGGGTACTGCGTCAAATTCTCCTACACCAACTCCCGATCCGACACCGACGCCAACGCCGTCAAATTCCCCTACGCCAACACCCGATCCAACACCAACACCATCAAATTCCCCGACACCAACACCGGATATTACACCAACACCAACACCGTCAAATTCCCCGACACCAACACCATCAAATTCCCCGACACCAACACCATCAAATTCCCCGACACCAACACCAACACCGTCAAATTCCCCGACGCCAACACCAACCCCATCAAATTCCCCGACACCAACACCAACACCGTCAAATTCTTCGACGCCAACACCATCAAATTCCCCGACACCAACACCGTCAAATTCCCCGACACCAACACCATCAAATTCTCCGACACCAACACCATCAAATTCCCCGACACCAACCCCGTCAAATTCCCCGACACCAACACCCGATATTACACCCACACCCCCACCCTTAATTTCACCTACACCAACGCCCTCAAATCTCCCCAACAATCCACCAATACTCAACAGAGGGCCGAGTACGACTCCGTGGCACTATTTCACCTTGCGCAAAGGCAATTCATCGTGGTTTGAATATCAAGTTCCGTATGATGCTTTTGTCGATCGCGATCTCGGAGACACCCTCACTTATTCCGCCACCCTAGAAAACGGTAAACCCTTACCGAGTTGGCTCAATTTTAACCCCAACATCCGCCTTTTCAGCGGTACAACTTCGACATTACAATCGCTGAATATTAAACTAACTGCCACCGATCGAGCTGGTGCGAGTGCCAGCGATACAATCTTGTTGAATGTCACTCCTAGCGGTGTGTTAATTGACAGTTACATTGCCGGGGCAACGCTGTTTTTGGATGCCAATAAAAATAGCATTCTCGACGCTAACGAACCATTTACAACTACGGGAAGTAGCGGTGAATTTGAACTCGACATTCCCTTTGAAATATTCGACACCAACAAAAACGGCGAACTCGATCCGAGTGAAGGAAATTTAGTCGCGATCGGCGGTACGGATACAGCTACCGGCTTGCCTTTAGAAACTCCGGTAACAGCCCCCACGGATGCTACCGTTGTCACCTTATTAACCAGTTTAGTTGCAGATTTGAGAGATCGGGGAACTGACCCGGAAATTGCGCTCGATCGAGTGCGATCGGCCCTGGCTTTGCCTGCTAATATCGACCTTTTAAATTTCGACCCTATAGCTGCGACAAACAGCCAACAACCGGGCGGAGTTGAAGTTTTGGCAGCAATGGTAAAAGTGCAAAACTTCATCACTCAAACTGCTAATTTGATTGCCGGTGCTTCCACAGCTTCGATGGCAGCAATTACTCAGGAAGTTGTGAAGGCAATTGGCGATCGCATTCAATCTAACAGCGCTCTCAATTTCAGCAATGCCAATACTTTAAAGCAAATTATCGAACAAGCAGCAGGGAAAATGCGGGCGATCGATCCAAATTTGGACTTGCAAAAAATCTTGCCAATTTCCCAGCAAGCAGCCGCAGTTATGG
The DNA here is from genome assembly GCF_036702825.1 of Microcoleus sp. A003_D6. Lineage (NCBI taxonomy): Bacteria > Bacillati > Cyanobacteriota > Cyanophyceae > Oscillatoriales > Microcoleaceae > Microcoleus > Microcoleus sp. A003_D6. Next base: position 45,606 of record NZ_JAUBWA010000014.1, read on the forward strand.
CAGCAGCCAATCAGCGAGTTGACTCGGTTGTTTCTAACTTTAAGCCGACAGAAATTCCCAGCGAAATTGCCCGCGTTCAAAAAGTAGCATTAGGGGAAACTTCGCAAGATTTAAAAGCAGTCACTGCGGGAATTAAAAGCATCGATCTGGCTGTTGCTGAAAATACCGAAACAGCATTAACCGCTCAAATTCAAAGTGCAAAGCCACTGAGTTCGCCAGCAGTTCCAGTTGTAACGGGGGAAACAGAAATTGTTAGCGATTCTCCAAATGCGATCGAAGGTACAAACGATGCCGACAACCTGATCGGCAGCAGTGGCAGCGATATTTTCATGGCCAAACGCGGCAGCGATTTCATCGACGGCAACAGCGGCGCAGATACCGTTTACGGAGGTAAAGGCAGCGATGTTTTACTCGGCAGTGACGGCGCAGATATCTTGTTTGGAAATCGCGGTGATGACAGTTTGATTGGAGGTGCGGGAAATGATAGTTTAATTGGCGGAAATGGGATAGATCGATTTTTACTCTCCACCAATTCCGGTATCGATATTATTTCCGATTTTGAAGTTGGAAAAGATTTGCTGATGCTCGCTGATAGCTTGACATTCGATCAATTAAGTGTTAATGAAAACAGCGGTACAACTTTAATTCAGTTTGCGGAAACAGGAGAAATTATTGCTGCTTTAAACGGAGTTTCTGCTAGCAGAATCAGCGCCGCCAATTTCAGCTTAATTTAAATAGGCTCAAAGCTGACGCACCACGCAACAAACGGTGCGTCAGTATTATACTTTTTGTGCCGATCGAACATCTCAAACCTGACGCACCCTACCGCAACTAACAATCTCACAACTGACGCACCACCCAATAAATGGTGCGTCAGTATTATACTTTTTGTGCCGATCCGAGCATCTCAAACTGACGCACCCTACCTCAACAAGTAACAATGAAGTAGGGTGCGTCAGCTCGCATTATTTTCATCACAAACTAACAATCTCACAACTGACGCACCACCCAATAAATGGTGCGTCAGTATTATACTTTTTGTGCCGATCCGAGCATCTCAAACTGACGCACCCTACCTCAACAAGTAACAATGAAGTAGGGTGCGTCAGCTCGCATTATTTTCATCACAAACTAACTATCTTACAACTGACGCACCACGCAACAAACGGTGCGTCAGTATTATACTTTTTGTGCCGATCGAGCATCTCCAAACTGACGCACCCTACCGCAACTTTCTCTTTCTCCTCTAACTCTGCGTCCTCTGTGTCCTCTGCGGTAAAAAACTCTAATTCTTACATGAATTACAGCATCTTTTCCAGAAATTGCTTCGCCCGATCGCACTTCGGGTTAGCAAAAAACTCGATCGGCGGTACATCTTCCGCCACCTTTCCCCCATCCAGAAACAAAATCCGGTGGGCGACTTCCCGCGCAAAACCCATTTCGTGAGTCACAATTGCCATTGTAATTCCCGTTTGCGCCAAAGCTTTCATCACATCTAACACTTCCTTAACCATTTCCGGATCTAGTGCAGAAGTCGGTTCGTCCATCAACAAAATCTCCGGTTCCATAGCCAAGCAGCGGGCGATCGCCACCCGCTGTTTTTGTCCCCCCGACAGCTTAGAAGGATAAACATCCGCCTTATCTGACAAACCGACTTTTTCTAACAATTCCAATCCCTTCAGACGCGCTTCAGCCTTAGCAATATGCTTCACCTTTAGAGGCGCATAGGTCACATTTTGCAGCACAGTCATGTGCGGGAACAAGTGGAAATGCTGAAAAACCATCCCTACTTTCTGGCGGATTTTCATAATATCTGTTTTCGGCAAAGTAATATCTACTTCGTCAATGTATATATGCCCAGAAGTCGGAATTTCCAGTAAATTCAAACACCGCAAAAAAGTAGACTTGCCGCACCCCGAAGGGCCGATAATGGCAATCACTTCTCCTTTGTGAATCTCAGTAGTTATCTCCCGCAAAACCTTCAGATTGCCAAAAGATTTATACAGGCGATCGACCTTAACTGCTACTTTGGAGTCTGCGTTCGAGTACATTGGCCCCCCAAGTTAAACTAAGTACCATTAAATAATAAATTGCGCCGACAAATATCAAAGGTTCAAAGTAAATATACTTTTCTGCTCCCACAATTGTAGCGCGGCGCAGCAAATCTTCTACGCCAATTACTGAAACCAAAGCTGAATCCTTCAGCAAAGCAATACTTTCATTCACCAATGCAGGCAAAATATTTTTCAACGCTTGTGGCAAGATAATATCGCCCATCATTTGTTTGTAGGGAACCCCAAGGGATTCGGCCGCTTCTTTTTGACCTTTATCTACGGCTTGAATTCCGGCGCGGATTGTTTCGGAAATATAAGCCCCAGAATTCAGGAAAAAAGTAATCACGCCAGCTTGCAGCGCAGATATATTATAGCCCGTAAGCTGCGGCGTTGCAAAATAAACTAAAGTCAACTGCAAAATTAGCGGGGTTCCTCTAAAAATCGAGGTGTAAGCAGTAGCAAACCAGAACAGCGGTTTAATGCTAGAAATTTTAAACAGAGACAGCACGATTCCCCAGAGAAAGCCGAGAAATGCCGACAGCAAGGTAAAGGTGAGCGTTACCCAGATTCCGCCTAAAATATAAGGTAAATTCGGCGCAATTTTGCCAAAATCCAACCCGAATTTTGCAGGTGCCGCAGGCTGATTTGCTTGAGCTGTTTCTTGGGCGATCGGTCGAGAAAACCACTTAGCAGCTAGTTCCTTAATTTGACCGCTGTCCTTCATTTGCTGGAGGACTCGGTTGAATTCTGGAACTAATCTCGAACCTTTCGGAAAGGCGATCGCCGAACCGCTTTCTTCAGTATTCGGGATTGTGTTAAATTCCAAGTCCGGGTTAGCTGCTGCATAACCCGTCGCCACAGTATCTTCGATCACCCCCGCAGCGAGCCGATTTGATTTAATTTCTTGAATAATGTCAGGAATTTTATTCAGAGGAGCCACCTGCACCCCAGCCATTTTCTTTACCGCTTCCTGCTGAATACTTCCGAGTTGAACGCCTACTTTTTTCCCGGCTAAATCTTCAGCTTTGGTGAGGTTGCTGCCTTTATTGGCGACAATTGTATTTTGAGCTTCGTAGTAAAGGTCAGAAAAATCAACATTTTTTTTCCGTTCGGCTGTGGGAGTCATTCCAGCCATCACGATATCGGCTCGCCCCGCCTGCAAAGCCGGAATTAAGCCGTTAAAGTCCATGCCAATTACTTTAAGTTCGTAGCCCAATTCTTTAGTAATATATTTGGCAATATCGATGTCAAAACCGATAATTTCATTGCCACTAACAGCCGTATCTTTAAATTCATAGGGCGGGTAGTCAGGGGAAGTCGCCAGTGTTAAAGTCTTGTTGGCTTGGGCGTGGCTGGCGATCGCAATCAAGCAAAAGGCGATCGCGATCGCCACCGCCAGCACTGATTTTAATTTTAAACGTTTCATTTCTAGCATTTTCCTAAAAAATCCCCTCGCCAACAAAATATTTGATTGTTCACAATTATGTCACCAGTCTAAAGATAGATAACAGTGGTAGGATGCGTTTGGTTTGAGATTTTTAATCTGCACAGAAAGTATGATTCTGACGCACCACTTGTTCAGCGGTGCGTCAGTTGTGAGATTGTCGGTTTGTAGCAAAAATAATGCTAACTGACGCACCCTTCTTAAAGTAACTCACGCTCAATAATTAATCCGTGTATCCGTGTCAAAATCAGTGTTGTGCCTTCCTTTTTCTATAACATTTTAGAAATTAAAACTCGTCCGCAGAACTCCCACCCATGTTGTACCGTTATCCTTGTTGTGATCTGTATTGGTAATCACATAAACCCCAGGAGTAACGCTGATAAAATCGCTGACCTGAATCCGATACAAAGCTTCTACGTGAATAGAAGTAGCATTGTCCTTGTTTTCTTTAATATCGTTGCGAGTCACCTTTGGCGGGATGCCGACAATAATGCCACCGACATTGCCTTCACCAAACAAATCAGGGAATGCAAAAGTCACTCCACCATTCCAAATATCTGCCTTTGCATCCCCGTCAGACAACTGCTGAGCGTCTACATATCCGCCCCACCCTGACACAGCAAATCGAGGCGAAAGCCGCCAACTTGCTTCAACCCCAAAATGATTCCCTCTTGTCGCGCTTTGATTGAAGGGTTGATTGGCATTATTGCTGCCGGTGCCGAGAGAAAGGTCAACATCATCTCTGCGGGAGTAGCTTCGCACGTAACTCAATGCTAAATCGATCTCGGAACTTGGCGAGTAAGTAAGTTGAGCGATCGCCCCGTAGCTACCGTTAAAAAGTCCGTTGCCCTCTGTAGAATCAGCAGCGGTATTGGCAAGATAAGTCAAAGTTAAATTCAGTTTGTCGGTCAATAGGTGATTGATGGCAATTCCCGTTTCTCCAGGCGTATTGTAGATAGCGGGGTTGAATGCTCCGAAGCGAGAAACAGCGCCTTGAGCGGCACTATCAAAATAAGGGTTAATTAACGGAGCAACATCATCGGAAGTAAGTCCTTTTGCCCCTATTTCAACAGTGGTGCGGCCAACGGTAAACTGATAGCTGACTTTATCCAGAATGATTTGCGATCCGTTATCCCCGTCAAAGTTGGTGCGAGTCATGGGAGTACCGGTAGTGCGATCGTACCTAGCACTATTTCTAGCTTGCAACCGAGTTCTCAAGCGGTCAGAGCCGGTAAAGCTCGTATCGAAATTCAACCGCACTCGGTAGCCAAAGTTGGCATTAGTTTTATCTTCACCGACAGCACCGTCGCCAAAGGTATCGCCCACCGCCAAAATAGTCTCTGCATTCAGTTTAGTAGTTGTCGAAAACTGATTGGCTTCGAGTTCGCTGGTGCGGGCTTCTAAAGCATCGACTCGACCCCGCAAAGCAGCCAATTCGGCGGCAAATTCTTCTTGCAATCGTTGCAGTACGGCTAAGTCTTCTTTGGTGACAAAGTTGCCCGTTCCTCCAGAAATTAGCTTGGTAACTTGGTCTAAGCAAGCGTTTAATCCAGCGGCAAACTCGTATCGAGTTAACGCTCGGTTGCCGCGATAGGTTCCGTCTGGATATCCCGCGATGCAGCCGTATCTTTCTACTAGGGATTGCAGGGCTTGAAATGCCCAATCTGTAGGTTGTACGTCGGATAGTTGAGATACTGATGTCACTTGACTCATAGAGCCGGCATCGAGCGGTTGGGATGGCGATTGCGGCTGCTGAGACGAATTTTTGTCTGACAGAGTTTCCGGGATTTCCGATTGCTTTAACTCGCTAGCAATGACTGAAGCGGGCGCTGCGGAATCTGATGCTGCGGTTAAATCGCTTTCCGAGGTTTCCGGTGTAGCGCCAGAGGCGAGAGTTTCCGGCGGCGCGGGAATTGATGCTGCTGGAGTTTGGGCGTCTGTTGGTTCGGGAAGTTGATGCTGCGGTTCCGCAAGGGCGATCGCATTTTCAGCATCAGGAATTTGCACGGGCGCCGCAGTTGTTTCTGCTGCAAAAACTGTGCTTTCTACCAGCAAGAGGTTGGCAAATAAAGCTAGGCAAAACAAGAAACATTCCCCAAAAACTTTTGACATTGTTGCTCCTCACATCTCTGATTAAGTGCATTTCGTAGCTCGCGAAACCGACATTGCCAATGGAGATTGTTAGATATCCAATCCGGTTGGTTGCTTGCAGTCCCGGCTGTTAAGTGCAAACCTAAATTCGCCTCAAACGGATCGGGAATGGGGTGCGATCGAGCAGCAATTACTGCTTAAGAGGATTGAATTTGATTTTGAAGATAAGGCTAAACCGAGCGTTAATAAATGAATCTTACTGGCATTAGGAATTTTATTCTGTCAAATTTGATAGTTTTTAACCCAGATTCCCCAGGCAAGCAGCTATAGCAACCATTTCAGGATTTGCGAACATCTCGATTAGACGATCCGCGATTAACAGGAGCGTCATTCGATTTTAGATTTTAGATTTTAGATTTTGGAGGCGACCCCACGGATAAATTCGGGGGCTTGAGGATTTTAGATTTTAGATTTTGGATTGATTCCACGGATAAATCACGTAGCGGGTACCATCAAGAAATTCTTGGTCAAATATTTATTTTTACTAATACTTTAATTTTAAAATCAAATCTTGTTAAAAAATCTGCCCTAAAAAGAAGGATTACCTATTGACTTTGCGTGATTTTTTGTGGTATATTTTAGATAATGGGAGTGGTGGAAAAAATATTTTTTTTGCCACCACTCCCATTATTAGATTGTACTCTATCGGACTTTCAAAGTCAACCCTTTAACCCTAAAAAAAATGGCGTTTTTTTTTAATCCAATCAATAAAATTTAATTTTACCCCATCACTAATTCTCCGTTACCGTCAATAACTGCTCCGATCGCCCAAGCACCAATTCCCTGAGATTCAAACCATTTAACAGCCTGTTCTACTTCCCTGGGGGCGACCAACAGCACAAAGCCAATCCCCATATTAAAAGTATTGAACATATCTGAATCAGCAACTTGGCCCGCTTCAGCAATCCAGTCAAAGATTGCCAATTTTTCCCAGCTATTGCTGTCAATTTTTACGGATTGATTTGCTCCCAAACAGCGGGGCAAATTTTCCGGCAAACCACCGCCCGTAATGTGAGCCATGCCGTGAATTTCTAAACCGCTCTTAATTGCTTCGAGGACTGGTTTAACATAAATTTTAGTCGGAGTTAGCAGCACTTCTCCTAAACTTTTGCCGCCTAACTTTTCGGGTTGGGAATGCCAATCAAAACCTAAATCGCCCGCAATTTTTCTCACCAAACTAAAACCGTTGCTGTGCACGCCCGAACTTGCCAGCCCCACAGCCACATCTCCCACCTGCACCCGCGAACCGTCCAACAATTTGCTCTTTTCGACAATTCCCACGCAAAACCCCGCCAAATCGTACTCACCCGAAGAGTAAAAACCGGGCATTTCTGCCGTTTCCCCGCCCAACAAAGCACAGCCCGCTTGCTTGCAACCGTCAGCAATCCCGGCTACCACCGCAGCTAATTGTTCGGGATTTAACTTTCCTGTCGCTAAATAATCCAGAAAAAAGAGGGGTTCTGCCCCGGATGTCAGCACGTCGTTGACGCACATCGCCACCAAGTCGATACCTACCGTGTCGTGCCGATCGAGATCGTGGGCCAATTTCAACTTAGTCCCAACGCCGTCAGTACCCGAAACCATCACCGGCTCTTTTAAACCCTCCGGGACGCTGAAAAACCCGCTAAACCCGCCGAATCCGCCCAAAACACCCGATCGGTGCGTGCTTTTGACCATACTCCCGATCCGCGAGACAAAAGCTCTGCCCGCCTCAACATCCACACCTGCTTGTCGATAATCCATAAGTCCGCCAAATCGATTTCTAATTTTTAGTTTATGCCGATAACAGTTGACAAACAGCTTTTTTAACACTAGCCCAACGGCCGCCCACAGAATACACTAAATTTTTGTAAATTTTTGTAAATTTTTCGGGAATCGTTAAAACGGCTGTAAGCACTGAAATCAAAGCATTATCTCAGACAGATATCTGTGAAGATTCGCTCGATTTTGGGTAAATTTCGTGCTGTGAGCGATCCCCAACCGCAAAAGTTTGTGGTAGTCTGTTGCAGTTCGCGAACAAAACACAAATTGCCGATCGACTATGAGTTGTCAAGTATCAGGGAAGTTTCCGCCAAATATTTTTGGGGCTGAAGCATTAAAGCAAAAACGCACCCCGATACCTTGCTTTGACTCGCGGGGGAATGGCGAAGGGCTTTTCGAGAAATCCTTGACGCCCCAGCCTCTCGGCCAATTCTCCAATCTCGGTTGGCAATGGCTATTCACAAAAATGGACGTATGAAGGAAAAATTTGTTGGTGGTCTACTCGCTGCCCTGTTAGTTCCTGTGGTAGGAACGGCATCATCTTGTCACGCACAAGCAACAGGTGCCGGCAAGCAAAACTCTCAGGCTTACAAGCAAGTAATTGCCACCCAACCGTCCCCGCAGTTAAGCGCTACTCGGGTCGAAGCACAAAAAGTCGGACAGTATCAGTATCAAGCAAGAGCTGAAATTGACCGAGACTCGATCGCCAAAATTCAGCCCCACGACTTAGGCGGGCGACAAGCAGCGACAGTCTACGTGCGAAACATTCCAGTCATCACCTTTCTCAACACAAGTCCCGAAACAAACACGCCTTTCGGAGAAACCGGCGACAGCCAAGCCCGTGCTAGCAGTCAGTTGAAAGTAGCGGGCCAGAAAGAAAATCCCAAAGTCGGAAACATTGCCAGCAACTCAAGCAATCAAGAACCCGATCCAGTATGGCGGGCATCAAGCTTAGCAGCAAGACTCAACCAGCTAGCCCGCAACAACATCGATCCGAACAGCATTACCGTTAAGTGGGAAAAAGGCGATCGCTACATTATCCAGGCAAACGGCGAGGACTTGGTAAACATCAACGCCGAAACCATCCTCCCAGACACCACCAGCGACTTTAGCCGAGACGCCCTCCAAGCAACAAATCGCCTCCGCAGGCTTCTGGGCAACGCCCCACCCCTGGAAGAAGTCGCAGGCCAACCCCAACCAGAACCCCCCGTCCTGTCTATGGGCCCAGTTCAATTGCGCCTCAACGGCTGGGCTTCCTGGTACGGCCCGGGATTTGACGGCAACCTCAGCGCCAGCGGCGAGCGTTTCAACCAAAATGATATGACGGCAGCGCACCGCAATTTGCCCTTCGGAACTAGAGTCATGGTGAGAAATCTCGACAACGGCCGCACCGTAGTCGTCCGCATTAACGACCGAGGCCCCTATGTGGGCGATCGGCTCATTGACTTGTCCGCCGGCGCCGCCAGCGTGCTGGGAATGATGAGCAGCGGCGTTGCGAGAGTGGAAATCGAAGTGATCGAACGGCCGCAGCAAACAACTGGTGGACGTTGACAGTTGGCAGTTGGCAGTTGACAGTTGACTGTTGACTGTTGACTGTTGACTGTTGACTGTTGGCAGTTGGCAGTTGGCAGTTGGCAGTTGACTGTTGACTGTTGACTGTTGACTGTTGACTGTTGACTGTTGACTGTTGACTGTTGACAGCACTTGACAAAAGAAGGAAGAAGATTCGAGTCATGAATAGTCTGCTTTTAATAGACCTCTTGCAAAAATCCTTTTAATCAAATTCTGGAACGGGCAAGATGCCCGTTCCACAAGAAAAAAAATTTTGTGGGATGGGCCGGAGAGCCCGTCCTAGTTATTTTTGCAAGAGGTCTAATTTCTCCCTACAAGGGTTGCGGCTTTAAACCAATTCTTTCTGGTAAGGCAGAATACAAAACTTATCCCAAGTGTAGAAGGCAGAAAGTATAGCCTTTCTCAGTAATATGAGGTGTTCTTGGGCATTGGGCATTGGGCATTGGGCATTGGGCATTGGGCATTGGCCCGCGCAGGGCATTGGAAGAGTTTAGTCCTGTCGATTGATTTGCTGAATTTTACGGTGATTATCCGCACAATAGAAATAATCGCGCTTGGTTATCACGTTTTGGTAAAATCAAAGAGATCGGTATTGCACCGTGTCTGGTTCGTTTGAGTGGTGATATATCGACCACTCAATTAAGACAAACCAGCGTCAAAACCAAGACGTGAAAATAGGTGTTTAAAGCGTTATAGGCTATTGCCTATAACTTTGAGGGATTCCTCCTTTACCGCTTGCGGCAAAGCTATCGTTACACATTCATCATTGCTCAGCAGTGTTGAGATGTGTGAGCGCGTAAATGAATCAGTACCTTACTTTCTTGAGAACCGCTCTAGAATAAAACTGATATCTTGCACCATTCTTTGTGGAACAGGCATCTTGCCTGTTCTGGACGGTGGTGCAAGATGTCAGATAGAACAAATTCTGACAAATAAATTCTGTATTCTGCCGGATGCCTTCAGGAGAGTTGATCGGTGCGCCTGTTTACTACCATTGCAGCACTTCGCTGCTACTTAAATTTACAAAAGTCTGCTGCACCTAATTTGACAGTCGGTTTAGTGCCGACGATGGGAGCTTTGCACGCAGGGCATCTGAGCTTGATCCAGCGGGCAAGGCAAGAAAATGCGATCGCCCTGGTCAGCATTTTTGTCAACCCGCTGCAATTTGGGCCGACAGAAGATTTTCAAGATTATCCTCGGAATTTCGAGCACGATCGGCTGTTGTGCGAACAAGCTGGGGTTGATGCCATATTTGCTCCCTCAGCAACGGAAATGTTCGGCAACCAAGCAGTCGATTCCCAACGGGATGGCTTCGCCGCGCGTACAGAAACAGAGCAAACCGCCCAAAAACAGATAGAGATTCACCTTTCATCATTAACTCAAGTAGTGCCGCCGCCGGCGATGACATCGGTTTTGTGCGGCAAGTCGAGGCCCGGTCATTTTCAGGGCGTCGCGGCAATTGTGACTAAACTTTTGAGTTTGGTGCAGCCGACAAAAGCTTATTTCGGTCAGAAAGACGCGCAGCAGCTAGCAATTATCCGCAAGCTGGCTTTTGATTTTAACTTGCCTGTAGAGATTGTCGCTTGTCCGATCGTCCGCGAAGAGTCGGGACTGGCAATGAGTTCTCGCAATCAGTATTTAACAGCAGAGCAAAAACAGCAAGCCTCCGTACTCTACCGCGCCCTGCAACAAGCCTCGGAAACTTTTTCTTCAGGGGATCGCACCGCAGCGGCCGCACTTGCTGCCGCGCGCGCAGCAGTCGCAGGAGAGCCGGCAGTCAAGCTCGAATACGCCGAACTCGTCGATCCCGACACTTTGACCCCTTTGCAGGTTGTGGAAACTGCGGGACTTTTAGCCGTAGCAGCCAGAGTCGGCTCTACTCGTTTGATTGACAATATAATTCTCAGCAACCGCCGACCAATTGTGGCGATCGACGGCCCGGCGGGAGCAGGCAAATCTACCGTAACTCGCCTTGCAGCAACAGCTTTAAACTTGTTTTATCTCGATACCGGCGCGATGTATCGGGCGCTGACTTGGCTGGCATTGAAAACAGACACGCCGATTTCCGACGAATGCGCGATCGCCGAATTAATCAGTTCCAGCTATTTGGAATACAACCTCGATCCCGCATCCAAGATGTTGAAGATTAACGGCGAAGACGTAACCGAGGCAATTCGCAGTTTGGAAGTGACATCCCGCGTCTCGGAAATGGCGGCAATTCCCGCCGTGCGGCAGTTTTTGGTGGAGGAACAGCGGCGCTGCGGCATAAAAGGCGGAATTATAGCAGAAGGCCGCGATATCGGCACTAACGTGTTTCCCGATGCGGAACTGAAGATTTTTTTGACGGCTTCGGTACAAGAGCGATCGCGCAGGCGGCTGTTAGAACTTAAAGATACCGATCGGGCTAATATTAGCTTGGCACAATTAGAACAAGACATCGCCCTGCGAGATGAAAAGGACAGCACCCGCGAGGTTGCACCTTTGCGCAAAGCCGCAGATGCTGTGTCCATTCAAACAGATAATCTGACTGTTGCCGAAGTTATCGATCGGATTGTCGGCTTGTACAAACAGAGAATCGGCCCTAAAAGTTAATTTTAGGAGTGGCGGGCGATCGCCCTCATATCAAATCCGGTTAAACTCACATCTTGCACCATTCTCAAGAACAGGCAAGATGCCTGTTCCACAAAGAGTAGATTTTCTTGTGGAACAGGCATCTTACCTGTTCATAAAAAGCTTATTGACAATGATTGACAATGGTGGAACATCTCAGGTTAAATCAACTTGCAGCGTTAGGTAGAGATGCGGGCCGATGTGGCTGGAGTCCCTAAGAATATCGTGCCATTAACCGGACGTGAGCGCCGTCTCCCGGGCTGGGTCAAAATTTCAACCATCCACCGTTTTCATGGGTTAGGGGGCTTCTGGCGCATAAATCTTAACACAATTATTAAATTTTTTTTATCCTGACGGACTTCCCCGCGATCGGTTATTTTCAGTAACATTTTTAGGGGCAATCCAATTTAAGATTATCCTCTTAAGTGGATTAACTTGATATCAACATAAAATCTACAATTAACTGTACAAGGTGTGAAGGAGAGAATGACGTGACAAAATTGAAACTGCTGTGGAGGCGGCGAAAAACGTTAATCGTTGCTTTTATGGCCGCCACAGGAAGTTTTTTGCTGGGTGTGACGTTGCCGATTAACTTGCGGGCAACTGGGCCAGCGGCACCGATGCAGGCGCAAGTCTTGGCCGTATCCCAGTCGCAAGAACAAAAGCCGATCTCCAATGTTAACGGGATCAAAGGGGCGATCGCCCATCGAGTTGAATTTTCCCAACAGGCTCTAGCTCAATTGCAGGAAATCCGCTTTCAATCAGCCGTACCGTCCCAGTTTAAAGGTACAACCATTCGTGAAGCGAAACTCGACTCCCAGCACAAGGCGATCGCCCTGACATTTGACGACGGCCCCTGGCCGAAAACAACTACACAAATCCTAGATATTCTCAAGGAAAACAATATTAAGGCTACATTCTTCTGGGTAGGAAGATACCTGCAAACTTATCCCGAACTTGGCAAACAAGTCGCTGCTGCCGGTCACGCGATCGGCAACCACACTTGGAACCACCAATACCTTAAGTATAACGAATACGGTGCCGCTCGCGAGATCGATCGCACTTCATCCTTAATTGAGGAGTTGACCGGCGTCAAAACATCGATGTTTCGCCCGCCTGGAGGCATTTTAAACAATGGATTGGCAGCTTACGCTCAAAAGAAAAATTATGCAGTTGTGATGTGGTCTGCTGATTCTTTTGATTGGCGAACTCTTACGGAATCTTTGATGGACAACGTGATGAGACAGGCAAATTCCGGCGGCATTGTGTTGATGCACGACGGCGGCGGCAATCGAGCCAGAACTGTAAAAGCTTTACCTGATATTATTGCTCGATTGAGAAATGAAGGGTACAGTTTCGTAACAGTTCCCGAGTTGTTGCAGATGCAAAAACAAGACTTACAGCAACAGGAAACTGCACAAAAATAACAACTTGGTAAAGTGAGAATTTTAACCATTTTTCCATTTTTTTGTATGTGGTTCGATTAATTTTTTATAACTCTAGCCGAACGAAGAAGGAAGAAGTAGTAACCGCGCCCGATTCCCGGCGACGTTATTGACGGCTGAAACCATTGCTTTAATTGCATTTCCCTTCTTCCTTCTTCCTTCTTCCTTCTTCCTTCTTCCTTCTTCCTTCTTCCTGAAATCCATTACATCCGTTACAGAATCCGTTGCCGAACTTCCATCTTCATATACACAAATCGATCGACAATCGTTATGCTGTAACAGAGCATCAGTTCGATCGCTAGGTCGATCGCCTACCAGCCATGACCCAAAGTCTCAGCGCGACAGGGTTGCCCCCTGCCTTCCCGGATCACACCCAACTCCCCGAATCCGACGGCACGTTTGTGAAGAACTTCCAAGAACATCCCCAGAGCATCCTGCTCACCGACTCCCTAGAAAGCACGCTGCAAACGCTTCACCCGGACGGACAATATGCGATCGGGCAAGATTGCGGCATCTACTGGCGCGAAACCGACCCACCAGAAAAGGGTGCCGAAGCGCCTGACTGGTTCTACGTCCCCAACGTTGGGCCCCTCGTGGACGGCGAAATTCGTCGGTCTTACGTGATTTGGCGCGAGTATATGGTGCCCATAATTGCGATCGAGTTTGCCAGTGGAGATGGTTCCGAAGAACGAGACAATACGCCTTTATCTCGTTTACCAGAAGGTACTAATCAGAAACCAGGGAAGTTTTGGGTATACGAGCAGATTATCCGCATTCCCTACTACGCGATCTATACAATTAAAACCAGCCAACTCGAAGTCTACAATTGGGTGAATGGTCGCTATTACCGATTGGAACCCAACGATCGCGGACATTACCCGATCGACCGCATGGGCATAGAGTTAGGCGTATGGGAAGGCAGCTATCAAAATCAGACACAGCGGTGGTTGCGCTGGTGGGATAACCAGGGGAATTTGTTGCTGACGGGGAGCGAGCAAGCTCGACTCGAACGCCTCCACACGGAACAGGAACGCCAGCGGGCTGAAGCTGAAAATCAGCGGGCCGATCGCGCGGAGCAAACACAACGAGATGCCATTCCCCAACTGCTGGGAATGGGTTTAACCGTCGAACAAGTTGCCCAGGCGCTTTCTCTGTCGGTGGAAGAGGTACAGCGATTGCGGTAAAGGGCGATCGAGCTGACCATTTTCTAGCAAGGAATTGAGTCTTTTTCGATACCTTAACTGTAGCCATATTACCAATTTAGGCTGGAATCTAAGGGCAAATTTTGCAACTGAGAATTCACCCAATTAGCCGCCGCCAAACCCGATCGCAAAGCACCTTCTATTTGACCTTCCCCGCACAAATCCCCCGCACAAACCAGCGGCAAATTCCCCCCAGCAGGCAAACAAGAAACAGCCAAAGGATTTCTACAAAAAGCATAGCGCCAGCGGTGAACCTGGAACCATTCCGGCTGCTTCAGCCAAGGGATTAAATGTTCAGAAGTGCGATCGAGCAATTCCTGACCGACAGTATCCAAATCAACAGCTTCTAAATAGCGTTCTGCAAAATTTGCGCTGCTGTGAACCACAAACACAGGCTGCTGCGGATCGATCCGCTTGCTGCTATCTAAACCAACCCAAGTTAAATCAGCATCATCGGGAAAAGAAACAGCTTGCCACTGCGGATTTAGATTGCTCAAATCTTGCTGTTTTGCCGCAGAATAGCCAGCCATCACCGCAATGCAAGCGTCGTACTCCACAGAACGCAATTTGTCAATAAAATCAGGCGAAAAACCCATTTCCGAATCCAAAAACATTAAAGCTTGAGGAGCAGGAATTGCCACCACCACAGCCTTAGCAATCAATTCTTGAGGTATCTCTAAATTGTCGTCGGTAACTTCCAGAGAAAGATGCCACATTTGGCTGTCGGTACGAGAAATAGCTTTGACGCGGCGGCCGTACCAAATGTCTAAATCCTGAGCCAGATACTTACCCACAGCATTCATCCCAGCAGGTGCTACATAACAAGAACTAGGAATAGAGAACATTTCTCCTTGTCGGAATTCTCCCACACTATCCGTCCAGAGTTTGAGGATGTGCCGATCGACCAAAACCTCAATTAACCCCTGCACCGCATCTCCCTGCGGCTCCAAATAGCGAGCCCCGTGATCGGCCCTAGTGCCGTGTACGCGGCGGGTAGCGACTCGTCCCCCCGCGCCGCGAGATTTCTCAACAACCGCCACAGAATAGCCAGCGAGGCGCAACTGTTGAGCGCAAATCAGCCCCGCCATCCCCGCACCGATCGCCACAACATCGAACATAGTTGAATTATCAGAATTTTGGATTTAGTTATTAGCTTAAAGGCTGCGGGGCAAAAGATGCTCGGCACAACTGGTATAAAAGCCCAAAGCCGTAGCTTGCGGGGCGGAACGCCATCGTCCTGCGCCAGGTAGTAGAATAGGGTGTGGCACGAATCGACAGGTCAGACCAGTTTATAAAAATGTAGCGCGAGGCAAGTCCCACAGGGCGATCGTTACTAAGCGGCAATCTAAAATCTAAAATCTAAAATCGTATACGGGAGGGCAAAATTTTGGACGAACTCAGAGCAGCACTAGAATTGACAACAGAAGAAGAATTGCAGCAACTAACAGAACTTCTGTTCAGCCGCAAGTTTAACCCTTTAGATTACGTGCAAACCCCCGCACCCATAGACGTACAAAGTCGCGATCGCCAAGCATGGCTAGACGCCGTAGAACAGCGGTTTCGCTATCTTGCAGCCGACGGGCTGACGGTACTCAGAGGGCGAACCGAACAAGTAACTTACAGACAAGCACTAATTCAAGTTTGTCGCTATCTCAAAATCCCTTATCCCAAACAGTTGTCAACCACCGACTTAGAGGCAGAAGTATTTCTGCACTTAATGGGCCGGGCGTGGAAGCGTTTACCGGCCGACGAACAGCAAGCGCTGACAGTGCGCGTACAGCGAGCGATCGTTGAGTCCAAACTCTCAGAACCCCTGCCAATTTCTGCTGAAAAAGACCCGCTGGGTTTACTGTTCAAAGGTGGCGGTGCTTTAGCTGTTAGTTCCATCTTAAAACCAATGTTGCTCAAACTGATGGCCAATCAATTTGCGCTGCATTTTGCCACCTATCAAATGGCAAAACAAGGAGTGCTTGCAGGCACTGCAACCGCAGCAACCCAGTTTCAAAATTATGTCGCAATTCAGACGGCGCGGCGCGGGATGGCGGTGAGTGCGGCTCGTTACGGTGCGACGCGGAGCGTGTTTTCGTTGCTCGGCCCGGTGATGTGGACTTGGTTTTTAGCGGATTTGGGTTGGCGATCGATTTCCACGAACTACGGCCGGATTATCCCGACCATTTTTGCCTTAGCTCAAATACGCTTGACGCGATCGGAATGCGTTTGGGAACTAGCCTAACGATTTTGGATTTTGGATTTTGGATTTTGGATTGAAGAATTGAAGAATTGGAGTGTGAGTGAACATCAAAAATCGGTGGAAATTAGCTGCCAAACAGACAGCAAAAAATCTCAAATCTCGCCTCCAAAAACATCCCGACAGCCGCCTAGAAATTCCTTGGAATTTCGCTCAAATCGGGATGCTAATTTTTCCCTTAATTCCAATTTTGGGAGCTTTAGGAATATTCTTAGGATTGGCCGGCACTTGCAAGCAAAAAATCCGCCAAATTAGTCGCCGCCCCCTGAATCGAGGATTCGCAATTCTGAGCGCCCTGCTAGTCATCACAGCCGTTTTTGCTTACAACCGCATTGAGGCTTTTATAGGGTTGTACAATTTCTTGCCGTTCTTTATATTGTTTGCCGCTTTCAGCAATTTAATTCAAACTCCGGCTCAATTGCGGCAATTGTCTTGGACGATCGTAATTAGTGTAATTCCCGTAATAATTTTAGGTCTGGGACAGCAATTTTTAGGTTGGAGCGGCATCGATTTATTGCAGCCAATTTTTGGTTGGGTACTCGAACCTACGGGCAATCCTCCCGGTAGGATGGCTTCTGTATTTATGTACGCTAATATTTTAGCTTGCTATCTGACAATTGCTTTTATTTTAACACTGGGATTGTGGATGGAAGAAGTCAGTTGGCAGTTGTCAGTTGGCAGTTGTCAGTTGGCAGTTGGCAGTTGTCAGTTGGCAGTTGGCAGTTGTCACCAATTACCAATGCCCAATGCCCCATGCCCCATGCCCAATGCCCCATGCCCCATGCCCCATGCCCAATTCCTGTTTTTAACTTTTGCAGTGGTGGGAAATGCTGTTGCTTTGATTTTTACTAATTCTCGCAATGCGTGGGGATTGGCAGTTTTGGCAGTTTTTAGCTTTGCATTTTATGCGGGTTATAAAAAAATATTAGCTGCGGTTTTTAGTGGGGTTGGTGCAGTGTTTTTGTCTGCCTTTGGCCCGGAACCTTTACAACACTATTTACGAATAATTATCCCGGCTTTTTTCTGGGCCAGACTTACCGATGAGATGTTTCCAAATCGACCGACAGCTACTTTGAGAACTACTCAGTGGGAGTTTGCTTGGTCGATGACTCAGCAGCGTCCTTGGACTGGTTGGGGACTGCGAAATTTTACTCCTCTCTACGAAGCTCAAATGCACGAATGGCTCGGTCATCCTCACAGTTTGATACTGATGTTGACGGCCGAAACTGGTATACCGGCAACGCTTTGCTTTTTGGGTTTAGTTGGCTGGGTTTTGGCTAGGGGTGTTTTGTTGTTGATGAATTGGCCTGTTTCTGCTGCGGACATCAAACAAGAGCAAATAGCAACAGAGGAAGTAGAGAAAAATGCTTTATTGCTCAATCAAAACTCTCTAGTCAATATCACAAGTCAGGTAGTTTGTCAAGACAAAAAAGCGAACGATCGCCTAATTTTCTTCAGTTATTTATTAGCCTTCGCCGCCTGTACGCTGTTTAACACTGTAGACGTGACGCTGTTTGATTTCCGAGTCAATACAATAAGCTGGTTGGTGTTGGCGGCGATTTGCGGAGTCAGCCAGAGGGAATAGGGCATGGGGCATCGGGCATCGGGCATCGGAAATAGGAGGAAAAAGGAAAAAGCCAGAATTCTTCCTTCTTCCGACTTTCATCGGACTGACATCCGTTATATCCGTTACATCCGTTACAGAATCCGTTGCCGAACTTCCTTTATTCCACCGTCACCGACTTCGCCAAATTGCGCGGCTGATCCACATCCAAACCCCGTCGCGCAGCAATGTGATAAGCCAACAATTGCAGCGGAATCACTGTCACAATCGGCGACAACAATTCATCCACCAAAGGCACCGGCAAAATGTGGTCAAAAATATCGGCTTCCGCCGCACCGTGCTTCGGCGTAACGCCAATTAAACGGGCGTCGCGGGCCTTGGCTTCCTGAGCGTTGGAAAGCACTTTTTCGTAGACGCTTCCGGGCATGGCGATCGCCACTACAGGCACTTTCGCATCCAAAAGCGCGATCGGGCCGTGTTTCATCTCTCCCGCCGGATATCCTTCCGCGTGAATGTAGCTAATTTCCTTAAGTTTCAGCGCCCCTTCCAAAGCAATGGGAAAATTAATTCCCCGTCCCAAAAAGATAAAATCTTGGGTTTCTGTAAACTGGTGGGACAATTCCTCGACATACTGTTCTTGAATCTCCAAATACTTCTCAATTTCCGCTGGCAACTGGCGCAAACCAGCAATAATCTCTGCCAATCTCTCGCTGCTGATTGTTTGCCGCTGGTGCGCCAAATCCAAAGCTAAGAAATAGAATGCC
Organism: Microcoleus sp. A003_D6; assembly: GCF_036702825.1. Taxonomy (NCBI): domain Bacteria; kingdom Bacillati; phylum Cyanobacteriota; class Cyanophyceae; order Oscillatoriales; family Microcoleaceae; genus Microcoleus; species Microcoleus sp. A003_D6. The sequence goes on from NZ_JAUBWA010000014.1 coordinate 64,421, forward strand.
ATCAACTGAGTCACAAAAGTTTTAGTCGCAGCAACGCCGACTTCTATACCGGCGTGGGTATTGATCACGTGAGGCATCATGTGGGCGATCGAACTTTCAGTTCTGTTAGTAATTCCCAACATTCTCGCCCGGAATTTATCGGTAAAACCCGCGCGGCGCTGCTGTTCCATCCCCAAAGCAGCCAGCGTGTCCGCCGTTTCTCCCGACTGTGTTACCCCAATAGTTAAAGTATTTGCTGTCAGCGGTGCGGGCGCGTAGCGGTATTCAGAAGCGTACTGCACCGCAGTGGGAATATTAGCTAATTGTTCCAACAAATATTTGCCAATTAGCGAGGCGTGCCAGCTCGTTCCGCAGGCTAGAATTGAAATTTGTTCGACATCGGCGCAAAGTTCCTCGGGCAAGTTGAGATTGATAGGAGAGCGCGGATTTCCCGGCTGCCAATCGCTGTCTAAATAAGCCTCCAAACAAGCTCGGACTACGGCTGGCTGTTCGTAAATCTCCTTGTGCATGAAGTGTTTGAAGCCTTGTTTTTCGACTAAAACCGGACTCCAACCAAGGATGCGCGGGCTTTTTTTCAGCCTTTCTCCTGCAAAGCTGTAAACTTCGACTCCCATCGGAGTCAGCCTTGCCAATTCGCCATTTTCTAGAGACAAAACAGCGCGGGTGTGAGATATTAAGGCCGGCGTGTCGGAAGCGCAGAAAAATTCACCGGCACCAAAGCCAATCACCAAAGGAGCTTGCTGTCTGGCGACAATTATTTCGTCGGGAAAATCTGCACAGATAATGGCGATCGCAAAGGCTCCTTCTAACCGATTTACCGCCTTTGAAACCACGTCCAAAAACGAAATATCAGCAATTTTATCTGCTGTTGGATCTTTTCCTTCTTCCTTCTTCCTTCTTCCTTCTTCCTTCTTCCTTCTTTCTTCAGCAAAAAATTCCGCGATTAAGTGAGGAATAACTTCTGTATCCGTATCCGAGACAAATTTATGTCCCTTCGCTTTCAATTCTTCCCGCAACTCGCGATAATTTTCGACAATTCCATTTTGAACTACCGCAACTCGCCCGCTATTATCCATGTGAGGATGAGCGTTATATTCCTCTGGTTTGCCGTGAGTTGCCCAGCGGGTGTGTCCGATGCCGATGGGAGCCAGAGAGTCTATCTCTGCTAGCTTTTCCCGGAGGTTGTGCAATTTGCCCTTTGCTCGGATGCAGGTAATTTGTCCTTCGGAGATGGTAGCGAGGCCCGCTGAATCGTAGCCCCGGTATTCTAGTTTCTCCAATCCTGCTAGCAAAATCTCGCTTGCTGCTTGCGTGCCGATATAGCCAACGATTCCGCACATTTAACGTACTACTCCTGCTTTTTTCCTAGACATTTCTCGACAATCTCAAACAAATGAGTAATTGTATCCATCGTTTTTGTGAACAGACTTGACTTGATGGCGTGACACACTAATTACAGTAGTGTTGTTTACCCGGACATCGAAATTACCTTTGAACCTTGTGGTCTTAATCCGCTTGCACTTAACTCCTTCGTGCTTTCCTCCAATTATCGAGACAATATCGCCTGTACTCCATTCCTTCACTTTCTGCTTTGCCTTGTAACCTTTGCGAGGAAAACCATATTTATCAGCCTGTACAACTTGGCGACTTCCCCATCCCATTGCTTTAATTAACAGAGGTTGACTAATCGCTAGCTTTAAACCTTGACTTACATCCCCACAGCAAGCAGCATCAATCCAATGGGCTTTGGACAACCCTAGTTTTGTCCGGTTGAATTTAGTTAAAGAACCACGCCCAATATAGACAGGCTCTAAACCTGTAGCTTTTAAGGCTGTAAGTAAAGCATTCTTTGTGGAGTTAACCGCTGCTGCATCTTTAAGGGGGAGCTTGGCTTTACTCATTATCCGCTTGAGTAGTTCCGGCTTTCCCTTTAAGAAATTCTTGATATCTTGACTCCCCTTCTTGATGTTACATTTCTCACAAGCCAAGCAGAGATTAGAGACTCTATTACTACCTCCATTAACTTTGGGCTGGATATGTTCGACTTGCAAGGGTACGTTTTGAATAGCACAGTAGGTACACTTTCTCTCCCATTTTTCAAGCAGATACTCACGGACTTCGTAGCCCTGGAGTTCTCCTTGCTGGTATTCAATTCCTGATATTTCAGGATTTGGCATTTTCTGAGTATCAAAGTTGACTAGCTCGAAAGCTATTGATTTAATAGGTGCAACTTTCCTCAGTCGATTAACCCAAGTAATTGTAGTAAACAGCCGATGCTGCAAACTAGGGGGAAGCCAACCTTTAGGACGGATACGGTTATCAAACCGAGGCTTCCTGTACCTAGTCTTACGGTTACGGCGACTACGACGAACACCACGACGGCTCTCAATCCGAGCTTTTATAGCTTGCCCTCTATGGGTAAGTAACGCCGCCCAAATGACTTGAGTTCCTTGGACTAAGGCGATACCAGTAGTTTTACTACCAGGGTCAATCCTAATCTCTATGGGTGTGGGAGTTTCATCAACTACCTTCTTCAAAATGATAGTAAAAGGATAAAGTTTGTAGACTTTGGCTTTACTAGCATTAAGCAGTTTCCTTGCTATCACTGGTAAGCAGGGAGTTAGTGGTTTTTTGTTAGTGTCAAGTACGAATACTTGGTTGGGCGTTGTAGACATGGTTGCGTCTATTCCTAAAAAGTAAAGTTTGCCTTGGCAATGTTATCGGTCGGCACTTCCGAGCAGCACTAGCTTTGAAATGAAACCTTGCTTGTTTAACTGTTCGGTTTTAGAGCTTGGGACTGGCTAGCATCCCAAGGTAAGAACTTTGACACTTGCCGATAACGTAGATATTGCTACCTGAGCCTGGACTCAATCAGGCATTTCTGGGTTGATCCAGAAATGTCTGGGTTTCGTGTGAGTCCTGCTTAGCGATCGCAATAAAACTCACGTTTTATCATTTTTACCTTCTTCCGGCCCCAGAATGCAGATTCCGCGACAAAAAAAAGAGGGGGCGATTAAATTGCCCCCTCTTTTGTGCCCGTAATTCGATCGGCGTGTCGATCGATATTTAGTAGGCTAGACCCATACTGCGAGTGGTTTCTGCTCCCAGGTAAACCCGGATGCTCAGAAAATCGGTCGGGCAAGCAGTTTCGCACCGCTTGCAGCCTACACAGTCTTCGGTGCGGGGAGAAGAGGCAATCTGAGCTGCTTTGCAGCCATCCCAGGGCACCATCTCCAAAACGTCAGTCGGACAAGCGCGGACGCATTGAGTGCAGCCGATGCAAGTATCGTAAATTTTGACTGAATGAGACATTGAATAAAGGCTCCCAACGAGTCACTAAAAATTTGCTGCCTCTGCGAATTAACAGATTTGACGGTGAGGTGCCACCGCTATAGCCTGCACAGAGAATTAAAGGTTAGTCTACCGCAGTGCTTGGAAGCACTTCGCGAAAAAGCGACAAAACTTCACAAAAAAGCTCGGTAAGTGAGAAGCTCAGAGACTTTAGTCCTGAGAGGAAAACGACCAGGCGATTTCAATCGCCTTGAATCCCCCTTGCGGGGTAGAGGGGTATGGTTGCCCCTCTGTGGAGATATGGTTGTCTCCAAATCCCTTTCGGGTAATGTTCGCCTCGACCTGGTTATAAAGGCTTGTTAGACCTGCAACACTGTTTCAGTGACTTTAAAACTATTTAATTGCAGATGACAGAGCGGAAAACTGGCGTCGCATTCTCCGGTGTCGTGACCTGAATAACGTCTCCTCAAAAGAGGGGTCTGGTCAGAACAGCTTGTAAGAAATTACAAGCTCAGTGGCTTTAGCCCTGAGTTCCTGACAGTTATTCATTCTGAGAGATCAGACGGCGGTTGAAACCGCTCCTTGTCAAACGAAGTCCGCCTCCGCGGACTGCAAAAATAACATAATTTCAACTGCTCGATCTTCAACCCGCACCAGAAGGGTTTTGTTTGTATAGACGCGGTTTCAACCGCCCGGTCTTCTAAAAGCCTAACTTTTCTAATACGGGCTTAGTTGAAACAATATGCCGATCGAGTCCCAGTTTTTTCGGTTCCACACCCAAAGCCAAAGCCACCAACTGCGGTAAATGCAGCACCGGCAAACCCAACTTGCGATCGATCGCTTTTTCCACCTCCGGCTGCCGCGAATCCAAATTTAAATGACAAAGCGGACAAGGCGTTACCATACAATCAGCGCCATTGTCAAGAGCATCTTGAATATGTTTGCCGGCCATCTGAAATGATTGGTTAGTGGCATAACTCGCCAACGGCCAGCCGCAGCACTGCGTCCGCCCTCGATAGTAAACCGGAGTTGCCCCGATCGCCCGAAATACATTTTCCATCGATTCCGGTTGGTGCGGGTCATCGTAAAGCAGCTTATCCTGAGCTCGCAGCAGGTAGCATCCGTAAAAAGACGCGCACTTCAAACCGGAAAGCTTGCGGGTGACTCGCTTTTGCACCTCCTCCAGCCCGTAATCGGCAACGATCGCCCACAGCAGATGTTTCACCTCGGTACTGCCTTGATAAGGCGAACAGCCTTGTTTTTTGAGTAAACCGTTGACTTGTTCTATGTAGTTGGGATCGGTTTTTTGGCAATCCTTGAGGCGATCGTCCACATGACCGATTACCCCTTGACAAGTGCTGCAATGCGTGAGTAAAGGCAGATTCAGTTCCTCAGCCAAAGCAATATTGCGGGCGTTGACAGTATCTTCGAGCAACTGCGAATCTTCCTTGAAAGTGCCAGAACCGCAGCAGGAAGCTTTCTTGAGTTCCACCAGTTCAATCCCCAGCGCTTGAGTCAGCGCTTGGGTAGACAGGTAAAGTTCGCGGGCGGCCCCTTGGGCAACGCAACCGGGAAAATAAGCATATTTGAGATTTGGAGATGGCATAATTGTTTCTGCTGGGGAGACAAGGCAAGGGACAAAAAAGGAGAGCGATCCTCTTCGAGGGCTGCGCTAACGAAGTTGGGATGCTTCCTCTCCATATCCTTACCCAGTTTTAGATAATTATTATCGATGAGGACGCAGTTTTCAGGTTGGTGGCGGGGCGATCGATCTAGAATCCACTTGAGGCACTTTTGGGAAAATTGCCTCGCTGATGATTTCTGGACTCAGATTGCGATCGGCAGACAACAGTCGAAGTTTACCTGAAACTCGGCTTGTTCTAAAAGTTCTTGCACACGCTTAGCCACTAATGGAGAGCCTGGAGCAGAATACTTGATGTGATAACATTGGAGCGGACAGCATTGTGATTTTTTGGATGAGAGCGAAAGTTATTTCTGTCGCTTAGCTCAACCGTTGTACGGCATTTTTTGCCTCTAGTTAAGCATCTTTTAATGCACCATGTAGAAGACAATCCATCCTTTTATGTGCGTGTTCCAGTACGAGTTTTAGGATGCCTGCGCGGTGGTGAAATTACCGTTTTCCTCTTTCCTGGGCATGGGTTAGTGCTAACACAACCCATACAGACTCATCTCGTTCCTGAAAGCTTGAGAATGCCCAATAGTAAGTTTGATGTGTTGTTCAAACATCCTGGTGCAGAAATGGTTCGAATCTTGCGTCACGATGAATCATGTCCAGAAATTGATAAAAGCAATGAGTAAAGTCCAACTGAATCTTGTTGTCATTCGCTCAGGTAACATTGAACAAGCTACTGTGTTCTATCAAAGGCTGGGTCTGTATTTCATCAAACAGCAGCATGGCAATGGTTTAGAGCATTTTGCTAGTGAGGTAGGCTGTGTCACCTTTGAGATTTATCCGTGTACTGCTGGAACATTACCAACGACGGCAACTCGCCTGGGATTTCAAGTGTCTTCTGTAGATGCTGTTGTCTGTGAACTCAAAAATCATGGTGCTTCAATTGTTTCACCTCCTGCGGATTCAGCTTGGGGACGACGTGCAGTCGTGGCAGACCCAGATGGACATCGAGTAGAGTTGACACAGCTCTAATAATCTCGATTTGCTCCAAATGACCCATCAATGTAACGGCTACCTTGACTAGATAATGGTCGCTGCCTATCACACGGTAGCAAGCTTCGACCTCTGGAGATTCTTAGAGCAGCGATCGAATCCGATCGCATCAATGCCCAAAAAACTTGATGGTAATGAATGCGGCGATCGGTAATCCCGTTAAGTTGAAGCCAATCACAGAACCCGTATCCGAAGTTGTCTTACACACAGTCGCCTTCAAAGGCTGTACACTTTTCGGACGACAACCTCTTGGGAGATTATGACGATCAAAACCTTTATTGGAAGCTGCCATTGCGGCGCAGTTCGATTTGAAGCCGACATCGACTTGAGCTTGGGTACAAACAAATGTAACTGCTCGATCTGCACGAAAACGCGGAATTGGAACGCCATCATCAAGCCCAACGCATTCCGATTGCTATCGGGCGATCGCGATTTGAGCGACTACCAGTTCAATCCGCATATTGGACATCATTTTTTTTGCAAGCACTGCGGCGTGCGCTCGTTTGCACGCGGCCACCACGAACAGATTGGCGGTGACTACGTTTCAGTCCAATTGGCCGCCCTCGACAACGCCGATCCAGCGGAACTCATTGAAGCGCCAATTCGATTTTCGGATGGCCGTAACAACAACTGGGATGCGCCTCCAGCCGAGACAAAGCATCTATAGAACTCATTTGATATCTAAAATTTGATATCTAAAAGACTGCAAGCCTTTTAACCATCAGCCCAATCAAACAAAGATTTACCGGCTCTCCAGGCTATACGGCGATCGATCTAGCTTATATTTCTCAGGGCAAGGGTTTCAGCGATTCCACCTCTGAATATTTTGTGCCGGTCGATATAGTTTCCCACACAAATCCAAGAAAGCCATAGCGATCGCCACCCCATAATAGTCCTTAAGTTGACACCAAGGTGCACTGCCCGCTCCCTACACAGAGGGTCAGTTAGAAAAGCGGCAACCCTTTTTCCTGAAGATCCCCCTTTCGGATAAGATTAGATACGCAGCAACCAATGAGGACACGATGTTATGAGCCAAGACGACATTTTTGCTAGAGTCCAGAAAATTGTGAAAGAGCAACTGGAAGTCGAGCTGAGCGAAGTCAAGCCCGAAGCCAACTTTGCTAACGATTTAGGAGCAGATTCCTTAGATACTGTAGAGCTGGTCATGGCCTTGGAAGAAGAGTTTGATATTGAAATTCCCGACGAAGCAGCCGAAGGAATTACTACGGTTCAAGCTTCTGTAGATTTCATCAGCAGCAAACTTGCAGCTCCAAAAGCATAAAATACCTGTCTTTTCCCCTAAGAGGAGAGAAGTTAGAAAACTGAAAACTCCTCTTTTGTTCTGCGTTCTGGGTGTTTAATTTTTTGAAACTGAAATCATGACAAATTTAGAGCGTAAGCGCGTTGTTATCACGGGTCTCGGCGCGATTACACCGATCGGCAATACCTTGTCCGAATATTGGGACGGGTTGCTTGCCGGGAAGAATGGTATAGGCCCGATCACCTTGTTCGATGCGTCGCGGCACGACTGCCACTTTGCTGGAGAGGTAAAGGGTTTCGACCCACACGACTATTTGGAGCGCAAGGAAGCAAAGCGGATGGATCGCTTTGCTCAATTTGGGGTGTCAGCGAGCAAACAAGCTCTTGCTGATGCAAAGTTTGAGATTAACGACCTGAACGCAGAACAGGTGGGTGTCATTCTTGGCACTGGCATTGGCGGCCTGAAGGTTTTGGAAGACCAGCAAGAGATATATCTGAATCGCGGCCCCGATCGATGCAGCCCGTTTATGATTCCCATGATGATTGCGAATATGGCCGCGGGCCTGACGGCGATTCAAACGGGCGCTAAGGGGCCAAACTCTTGCACGGTGACGGCCTGCGCTGCCGGGTCGAATGCCGTGGGCGATGCGTTTCGCCTAATTCAGGGGGGTTACGCGCAAGCCATGATTTGCGGCGGTACCGAAGCTGCGGTGACACCTTTGTGCGTGGCGGGTTTTGCTGCGGCGAGGGCGCTTTCGACTCGCAACGATGACCCGACTCATGCTTCTCGTCCGTTCGATCGCGATCGTGATGGTTTTGTCGTCGGCGAAGGTGCTGGCATTCTGATTCTAGAAGAAATGGAATATGCGATCGCCCGCGGCGCGAGAATTTACGCAGAAATCGTCGGCTACGGTTTAACTTGCGATGCGTATCACATGACTTCCCCGGTACCGGGGGGGGAAGGTGCGTCGCGGGCGATGGCTTTAGCGCTCAAGGATGCGGGTTTGACGCCGGATATGGTGAGCTATATCAACGCTCACGGCACGAGCACGCTTCCCAACGATTCTACGGAAACGAAGGCGATTAAAAAGACTTTGGGAGACCACGCTTACAAAGTAGCAATTAGTTCTACCAAGTCAATGACCGGTCATCTTTTGGGCGGTTCTGGGGGAATTGAAGCGGTGGCGACGGTAATGGCGATCGCCAATGATAAAATCCCGCCGACAATCAATCTGGAAAATCCCGATCCTGAGTGCGATTTGGACTATGTTCCGCATACAAGTCGCGATCTAAAAGTTGATGTAGCGCTGTCCAATTCCTTTGGATTTGGCGGCCACAACGTGACGCTGGCCTTCAAAAAGTTTGTTCCGTAACCGGAAGTCAGAAAGTCGCAAGTTAGAAGGTAAAAAATTAATTTTTTACCTTTTATTTTTTTGAGGTCAATTTGAGATTGGGCGCACTGCGACGAAGAAACCGGGTTTTTCACCGAATCTGCTGACTACAGCGAATAATTTTCGTCCATCAAACCCGGTTCCTGGCAACCCGTGCGCAAGTCATCAATTTGCTGGTCGTGGCGGGATATGAGTGAGATTACTGCTGAGCAAATACTGCAAATCAAGGCTATTGTCGATCGTTATGAAAACTTTAAATGTGTTGAGTGCGCCAGCAACATCAAAGATTACTTGATAAGTCAAGGAATTCATGGAAAGCGCATAAAACTGTACACAGGATAAGGAAGAGGTCGGAACAGTGGCATTTATGATGATAGCGTACCGGGAGAGGCTATTTCAGTAAATGGTCGTCACGAAGGAATCGCTATTGTTATCAACAACATAGAAACTATTTTTGACAACCATCACCCGGACGGGCTAAACAGAGAGCAATGGATGACAAACCTGCTATTTCATGGTAAACTATTCAATGATTTACAGTTTATAGTAATAGAAGAAGACTTTTAATAGGAAACTTTTTTATGCTAGCCGAAGTTAATGTTAACAAACTAGATGTTAAATCTGAATACTTCTTTGATTTACTGGAAAGAATCAAACAGAGACCTGGTATGTATTTGGGCAAGTGTTCAATTACCCGCCTGCGCGCATTTTTAGATGGATATGAGACGGCTAGAGCGGAACTTGGGTTTCCAGACACGGAAGAGCAACAACAACTTGATGGATTTCAAGAGTGGATACAGGAAAGATATCAAATTACGTCAACTCACGGATGGGACAGTATCATTCTCTTCTTTTCTGTTGATGAAAAAGATGCCCTCGATAAATTTTTCAAACTATTGGAAGAATTTCTGAATCAGGATAAAATTGCTGAGGACAAGCACAATTAGTATAGATGTCTCAAATCCTCACTTCACAATCCCTAGAGCTAGATTTCACCTTATTTCTCGGAAGTAATTGCCGAGATCGAATATTTATTACCCGCTAAGCTAGGAAATTTAACAGAAAACCCTTGCACATTTTCCTGATTCAAATTAGCAGCGTAATATTGCTTAATTTTGTCAAAAGTCAACTCGCCTTCTGTCAAATCATTTGTATAAGCTGTTTCAAGTTCCCTCATATACCCCAAAGCTGCTGCAAAGCCTTCAGGATCTTTCTCTGCCTCAATTTGAACAGATAAAGGATTTCCTGAATCGTTTTCGTAAAGTAAACTGACTACTCCTTTTCCTGCCCTTTTCCATTCAAAACCAGTAATTTTTTCCTTATTAATTTCAAGTAAACTATCGCCGTTTCTGACAATCAAATAGTTTTCTACATCAAAAATCATGGGTGGATCAGAAACTATAGTTAGTTCTCCCCATTCCCCAACTCTTAAATAGTATTTGCCATCCGCCCTAAAAAATTCGTCTATATTACCATAATCAATGCTGCCATCGGGATCTGCAATTGGGTTGATGTTGTTCACAACCAAATCGTAGGTTTGAGGGTGGGGGAAATTTACCGTCATCCGCCGATAACAATACTGTTCCCCTGGTAAAGGTTGAGTGTATAGAGAGTGATTCTCAGTGAGGACAGCTTCTAAGAGGATTTGTATAGATGTTTTAGCATTAATGCTGATTACATAGCTATCCTCTAGATAAATATTTTCAAATCCCGGAAACTGCCAGTAGTTTAAGCGTTCCATTGTTAAATGTCCCAATCGATAGGAGTATGATTAGCTATACTTTTTCTGTTAACGAGCTTTCCTTGTAGATCTATTCTACTGCCTTTGGGATTTCTGAACTCTACATGAGGATGATTGCTTCCCGGAGCTCTTGGAGTTCCCTGTTTAAGCGTTAGCCTAGCTTTTCCCTTTTTATCAATATATTTTAACGGGCCATTAAGTGTTTGAGTAGGATGCCATCCCTGTTGTGACTTAGCCCACACTTGAAAGTCGCTGGCTTTTGGATTAATGCCAGTTGAGATAGCTTGTATTATTCGTTCCCATGCCATTCGCCCCGCTAGAGTTGCCATACTAATAATTCACCATAAATTAGCTTATTCTCCCGGTAACAACTCCAACCGATATCGGTACAAAGCCACAGGATGCCCCCCAGCAGCAAAATAATCCGGGTCTTGCGGCGACAAATAAATTGCTGTCACCTGATCCGCCTCAATTCTTTTACTCGCAGAATCGCCATTTTCTCCGCCTCCAACAACTCGATAAGCCGTTGTTGTTTCCACCTCGTTTAAATAAATATCAGACTCTCCCCGAAACACTTGCTGAGAAATCTCTGTAGACACAAACTCACGAGGATTCGGCGTCTCAGTTCCCCGACTGGTAACAATCGAAATTAGTTGGCGTTCCCCTTTCAAAACAGTTATTTGGCGGTTGGGATTGTGCGGATCGACTTTCACCGAAAGTACGCCACCGTCGCCTAAATAGGCTTTGGCAATGTTTAAACCGTTAAAAGTGCGATCGGCTACAATTTTCTTAGCTAGTTTAGGTGTATAATTAGAAGCAAAACCAATATTTTTTTCAGGTTGAAATCGCACTTTAAACAATACGGGCTGCTGCAAATAGCGACGGTTGCTTTCAAACCCAGGCGTGACAATATTTGGGGCTAAAGGAGAGGCTAAATCTACCAAAGTGCTCGCAACATTCCAAGTACCAGCCATCCAATCTGGATAAACCAAATCCCCCTTAGCTACAGCGATAGAAGGCTTGCTTTCCCAATTGGGAAAACTGGAAATGCGATCGCCCAAAACCCCCGCCCTCGCAGCGCCACCCCACAGCAATACCGCCAAAACCAAACAAAAACCCCAAAATACCTTCATACCCAAATACATTCAAACAACTAACCTTCTGTCTCTCTTTCTCTTCTTTATCTCTTCTCTGCGTTCTCTGCGCCCTCTGCGGTTCATAAATTCAGAAATTAGACAACAAATTAGTTAAACATCATATTTTATACCCTTCTGGGAAACAGACATCCTGCCTGTTACACAAAAATCAATTTTATTCTTGTAGGGAGTAGGGGTAGGGCAGGAGAACCCGCCCCTAATATGCAATTTCAAGGTAAAAAAGCCTATATTTTAAAGCGCCTCAACAGGTGCAGGTTCCCAAACTTCCCCGTATTTTTCCTTCAATTGGTGCCAATTTTCCACCTGTCCCGGTTCGTATTCCCCCGGCTTTCCCCACTGCAAAAACGCGCTCAAAGCAGCCTCATTTTGTTCGTCCAGAAAACGGATCGCATAAGTAGTAAAATTGCCTCTTTTCGCCTCGCCCGTTTCAAACTTCACCTGTTTAATTTTGTCCATATTCAGGTGAAACTCAAATATTTCGGCGTGCATATTTGCATATTTTCCCTTCGGTAACTCCGCATAAAACAGCTTGTGAATTGAACCGCGAACTTCCAGCACAGCCGCGCTGCTAGTCACGATTAAACGCAGGGTTCCCAATTTTTCGCAAGCTTCTAAGAATTCTTTCAAGTTAGGCATAATTTAATTTGGGAATTGGGAATTGGGAATTGGGCATGGGGCATGGGGCATGGGGCATGGGGCATGGGGCATGGGGCATGGGGCATTGGGCATGGGGCATTGGGCATTGGTAATTAGTAATTGGTAATTAAAAACAACAATAACTAACAACCAACAACTAATGACTAATGACTAATGACTACTGACTATGTTTCGTGCAGTTCGTAAGCAGCGACAATCCGCTGCACTAGCGGATGTCGTACCACATCCGCCTGAGAAAATTCGCAAAAAGCAATGCCCTCAACGTTACCCAGAATTTTTTGGGCAACTGACAATCCCGATTGTTGGTGTGGTGGCAAATCTGTTTGAGTAATATCGCCCGTTACTACCATTCTCGATCGAAAGCCCAGACGAGTCAACACCATTTTCATTTGAGCCGGCGTCGTATTTTGAGCTTCGTCCAAAATTACGAAAGCATTGCTGAGAGTGCGCCCCCGCATATAAGCTAAGGGAGCTACTTCGATCAAGCCCCTTTCCATTAAATCGGCCATTTTTTCAGGGTCGATCATTTCTTGCAGGGCGTCGTAAAGCGGGCGCAAGTAGGGATCGACTTTTTGCTGCAAATCTCCCGGCAAAAACCCTAATTTTTCGCCAGCTTCCACGGCTGGTCTTGTTAAAATCAGCCGTTCGTACTGTTTGCTTAACAAAGCTTGGATGGCGAAAATAGCTGCTAGAAATGTCTTGCCAGTACCGGCGGGACCAATGCAAAATGTCAAGTCGTGGGTGCGTACTGCTTGGACGTACTGCCGCTGCTTGAAGGTTTTGGCTCTAATTTCTTCGCCTCGGCGGGTTTTGGCGAGTACGTCTCGCTGCAAGTCTTGTAAATCGCCTTGGCGGTTGGTATCCAAAGCTTGGCGCGCCGTCTGGATTTCAACTCCGGTAATATTTTTGCCGGATTTCCAATAGTCGGAGAGCGATCGCACTAATTTATGACACAATTCTACTTGACTTTTTGTGCCGGAAATTAGCAGTTCTTGCCCTCGCATTACCAGGTTAGCGCCGGTTTGCTTAGAGATAATTTTCAGGTTTTCTTCTTGATTGCCGGCCAGCGACATTGCGCTTTGAGTGCTCGGCAACTCTATTGTTAGTTTTTCAGTCATGCCAACATAAGCTCCCTCCAAATAAGCAATTAAAAGTTAACAATTAACCGTTAAATCAGTCACTTTTTGCGAACAAAAAGACGCCCGCTACTAGATTTTACCTAGTATCTAAGGCGTCTTTTAGATTTAGCTCCCAAATGAGTTTGGTGCTTGAGATACAAATCAAATCTCCTTTCTATCAAGTCAGGCAACTTTAGATTTTAGACTTTAGATTTTAGATTTTAGATTTTAGATTTACCTCATCTCGCTGACATTTTAGATTTTAAATTTGTGTCCGATCGCAAAACCGGCAATCTCAAATCAAACGAGGCTTGTAATACAAAGTCTACAACAGGCAATCTAAAATCTAAAATTGTTTTTGGGCTCTTCAGTTAATAACCGGGAGTATTTCTGCTCGTTCTAAACGTAGGTGTGTTAGTACGGCGGGGTTGTTCTCTCGGAGTTCTGCTAGCTAAGGGACTGGGCGGCGACGGAGGCGGCGTCCGGGGTCGGAAGTCCCCTCGATCGCGCGTACCGCGATCCGGGCGGTCGCGATCCGGGCGATCGCCCCTGGGCGGCCCGGAGCCACGATCGCCTGCTTCACCATCGTATATGTCTAAGTAGAGCGACTGACCGGCCGTCTGCGCCACCGCTTCGAGGGTAGTTCTAATGGCCTGAATATTGCGTCCGCCTCTACCGTAAACCCGCCCTTTGTCAGGATCTTCAAAAGCGAGCCGAACCCAGACCCGCGATTGGCGCGGGTGCAGTTCGCAATCAACCCGCAAAGAGCCTGGGGTCTCTAAAAAAGGCCCAATTAAAAACTGTACGAGTCCAGCGTAGTTGGGACTAGCTGACTGCTGTTGTGCTGGATTCAACGTTGGCTCCGGCTCCGACTTGTTCAAATACATGGGCTTTTCTGAGGATGTCACGCACGGTGTCAGTTGGCTGAGCGCCTTGTTGCAGGCGCTTGACAATCGCTGGAACATCCAGCCTGGTTTCGTTATTTCTGGGGTTGTAAAAGCCGAGCTCTTCTAGGGGACGGCCGTCGCGGCGGGTAGAACTGTTCATCGCTACAATCCGGTAGCTTGTCTCGCGTTTTTTCCCGTATCTCTTCAATCGCAGTTTGATCATCTTCTTGCAGAATAGTCGTGTTTCAATTCTAAGCTATTATGTCGGTCGTCTTTGTGCGAACCGCAACTCAACCCCTATTTCTTAACCTCCCAGCAAAATATCGCTGCGATTTGCTGCCCCCAAGGCAGGTCTGGCGCCGTCAATGTGCGGTGTAATTGCTAGTGGCAAAATCGGTGCAGATCCCCACTGCTGCACCAATTTTTGCAAAAATATATCTTGCTGCGCTCTCAAAGAGTCCCAATCAGTGCCGCGATTAATAATTGCAAACCACACTAAACCCCGATCGCGCGTGGGTATGGCTCCAGCCAAAGCAATCACGGTGTCCAAAGTACCGGTTTTCACCACAGCCGATCGCGGAATGTGTCGGTATTCCAAAGTTCCTTTATCCCGCCCGGACACCGGAAACAAGTCAGCAATCGTCAGCCCAGTCGTTTGAAGGTTGCGGGCGATCGCCTGCATCATCCCACAAGCCGCCCTCGGAGACATCCGATTTTCCACTCCCAAACCCGAACCGTTAACCAATTGAAGTTCCGCCGCCGGCACCCCCGCAGCCCAAGTTGCTTGCTGCTGAACTATTTGTGCCCCGCCCAAATTGTCGGCCAGCATTTGAGCCATTTCATTGTCGCTGTGGACGTTCATCTGCTTGAGAATTTCGGCTAAAGGGAGCGATCGGCGCTTCAGCAGCAAATGCCCCGAACTCACAAATTTTTCAGCAATGACGCTGCCGGCCACCGTTACTTGCGGCTTTCTAGTTCCCGGAGCCATCTTAGAATACATTGCCACCACATCCTTTGGCCAACTACGACCATCGAGGGCCTGTCGCAGACCCTCCCCCGCAGCCAAAGGATCGGACTGGTAATTCATGCGGAAATTGCCAGTCACCACCAAATTGCCCGCTACCCGATCGATACCCATTTGATTGAGAGCATTTCCTACGGCGATCGCCTCCTCCCACACAAACAGCGGATCGCCCCCGCCGCTGACCACCAAATCCCCCTGCAATACCCCATTCCTAATCGGCCCCGTTCCCCGGAACCGCGTTTCAAACTGATAAGTAGCGCCCCAAGTTTCTAGCGACGCCAGAGAAGTCGCAATCTTAGTCAGCGAAGCCCCAGGCATCAGCATTTTCCCCTGCTGACTTACCAGCGGCACCATTCCCGCTTGCACCCAAATTCCCTGATTCCCGTCAATCAGCTTCTTGTCCTTCAAATCTTTTAAATATTCCTGCACGGCAGCTTCAGCAGGCAAGTCTGGATTTGCCACATCTATTCCCCCAAAAGCCAAATCTTCGGCCACCACTAACCCGGGTATCCCTCCCCGCCAAGCCAGGATTGATGCAGCATTGGGCGCGGCACTTCTGACCCCAGCCATATCCAGCCACAGAGACATGATTCCCGAGCTAAATAAATCCAGCATTTTTTACTCCTAAAGTCATATGAACTATTGCATTGAGTTTTTCAATTTGCAGTCAAAAATAGTAAAGTAGGAACAAACTCTATCAGAGTAGTCGTACATCGCAATTGTCCGATCACCGGGCGCGAGCGGATTTTAGTTCTTTATTCAGACGAATGGATTCACGCTCCTGACTTCCTGGTAGAATTTTTAGTGTTTCTCAAACATTGGTCAATGAGATCGACACGCGCAAGAATTGCAATAGACGCTATGGGTGGGGATCATGCCCCCGCCGAAGTTGTAGCTGGAGCGCTTAAGGCACAAGAAGAATTAGGCGTAGAGATTTTGCTGGTGGGCGACCCGCAGCAAATAGAAGACTCGCTACGTCTTCAAGACGCGATCGGCCGCGTCTGCAAAGGTCAGCTAGAAATCGTTCCTTCTGAAGGAACGGTGGAAATGCACGAAGAACCTTTGAGTGCCCTCAAACGCAAGCCCAACGCTTCGATTAACGTAGCGATGAACTTGGTAAAGCAGCAGCAAGCTGATGCTGTGGTGTCCGCCGGTCACTCCGGCGCGGCAATGGCTGCGGGCCTGCTGAGGTTGGGGCGGCTCCCCGGCATCGATCGCCCTGCGATCGGTGCGGTTTTGCCGACAATGGTACCGGGCAGCTCTGTACTCATTCTCGATGTCGGCGCTAATGTGGACTGCCGCCCCAAATTTTTGGAGCAGTTCGCTCTTATGGGAACTATTTACAGCCAGTGCGTGCTGGGCGTCGCCGAACCTAAAATCGGCCTGCTCAACATTGGCGAAGAACCTTCTAAAGGCAACGACGCGGCAGTCCGCACCCACCAGTTATTGGTGGACAACCCAAACATTCCTTTTGTGGGCAATGCCGAAGGCCGCGACGTGCTGTCGGGGAACTTCGACGTGATTGTCTGCGACGGGTTTGTCGGCAACGTGTTGTTGAAGTTTGCCGAAGCGGTGGGCGAAGTCGTCGTGCAAGTGCTGAAGGAAGAATTAGTCAAAGGACTCCAACATCAAATTAACGATCCTCTGCTGCAAAAAAGCTTGCAAGGGTTTAAGCAGCGGGTAGACCACGTTGAACACGGCGGCGGTTTGCTGTTGGGCGTTGCTGGAGTTTGCATTATCAGCCACGGTTCGTCTCAAGCTGCCTCGATTTTTAATGCCATTCGTTTGGCGAAGGGGGCTGTTGACAACCAAGTGCTGGAGCGAATTAGATCGTCCAATCGCGAAAGTGTTCTGGAACAAGAAGCTGTAAATTAGAGGCAGTAAGTTGACAGTTGACAGTTGACAGTTGACAGTTGACAGCGACCTCTACCTGGAAGAGGATTGGAGTAATGAATAGTCTTCTTCTAATTTCTCCCGCTCGGGGAGAGGCTTTAAACCAATTCTTTCTGGTAAGTAGGAATTAAAAATTAAAAATGTAAAATTAAAAATGTCAGATTAAACCAACTGTTTTGCTTAAAATAAAGTAATTTCAGCAGTTTAAAAAATAATTTTAATTGGTAGTTTTTAATTTTTAATTTCTCGCTCGATCGCTCATAAATGGAGAGGAATGTGCAGCAATCAGGGTTCGGCATTGCCGTCACGGGTAGCGGTTCTTGTACACCGCAGGTTTCGCTGGATAATAACGGTTTGAGTCAGATAGTAGAAACTTCGGACGAGTGGATAGCGGCGCGAACGGGCATTCGCGGACGCCGGCTGGCGGACGATCGCACTTCTTTGTGCGATTTAGCCGCAGAGGCATCTCAAAAGGCGATCGAAATGGCACAAATTTCGCCTAGAGATATCGATTTGATTATTTTGGCTACATCCAGCCCTGACGATTTGTTTGGCAGTGCCAGTCAGATTCAATATCAGTTGGGCGCGACAAAAGCTGTGGCTTTCGATCTGACAGCAGCTTGTTCTGGCTTTGTTTTTGGTTTAGTTACAGCCTCGCAGTTCATTCGGACAGGGGTTTATCAAAATGTTTTGCTGATCGGAGCAGATATTTTGTCTCGCTGGGTGAATTGGTCGGATCGCGGTACTTGCATTCTATTTGGAGACGGTGCAGGTGCGGTGGTATTGCAAGCTTCCGAAGTCGATCGCTTTTTGGGATTTGAAATTCGCAGCGACGGCACGCAAAATGCGTCTCTCAATTTAGCTTACAAAGCCGAGTCAAAAGAATTAATTGAGGGCGTCAGCGTCGGAGTGGGCGGATTTCATCCCATTACAATGAACGGTCAAGAAATCTATCGGTTTGCCGTAAAAAAAGTGCCGGAAGTCATAGAAAAAGCGATGTTTCGTGCCGATATCAACGTCGCAGAAATTGACTGGCTGCTGTTGCACCAAGCCAATCAGCGGATTCTCGATGCAGTTGCCCAAAGGCTCAAGATTCCCCCCGAGAAAGTAATTAGCAATTTAGCAAATTACGGCAATACCTCAGCGGCTTCAATTCCCCTTGCCTTAGACGAAGCGGTGCGTCTGGGTAAAGTTAAAGCGGGCGATACTATTGCTGCGGCTGGTTTTGGTGCAGGTTTGACTTGGGGGGCGGCGATTTTTCAATGGGGAAGGTAAAGCGATTTTTCGATTTTCGATTGCCGATTTTCGATTGGGGAATCACGGTAATACCATTTTTGATTTTCGATTGCCGATTTTCGATAGGGAATCACTGATGAAGTATGGTTGGGGTCGCGGGCTAGCAATTTTATTCTGTTTGAGAACTGGTATAATATTTTTCAGCTTGAAACTTGCCAAGCGTGATAGTTGGGAGTGCGACCCTTGAAAAATAAAAATCCTTTAACACGTCATACATAGGGTAAGGTATGCACAAAGCCGTGCATCCTCTGACAGGAATTATGGACAAGTGTGTGCAGCAATTGAAAATCCTCTATTTTTCGCTCGGCTTTCCCCAGCTTGAAGGTGGAAAATCCTGCTTGGCGCGATTAATTTGATTAAAGTAGCAAGAGAAAATATAAAACTCGTAAAAATCGCAGTTATTATGTTAGAATTGTGAGTCGCCAGTAGATAGTTCGTTAACCGAAAGATAGCGGATACCAGCGAGCGAACGAAAGAAGCGGAAAACAAAGAATTTTTGCAATCACAAATTAGCAACCACCAATTAGCAGATTACCGGAAAAATGACTAAAACAGCATGGGTATTTCCCGGACAAGGTTCCCAGGCGATCGGGATGGGTGCAGACTTATTAAACTTGCCAACAGCCAAAGCCAAATTTGAGCAAGCCAAAGAAATTTTAGGTTGGTCTGTCGCGGAAGTTTGCCAAAAAGAAGAAGCAAAACTATCTCGGACTCTCTACACTCAGCCTTGCTTGTTCGTAGTAGAAAGTATTTTGACCGACTTAATGCGAGAAAAAAGCGATCGGCCAGCAGTCGTTGCGGGTCACAGTTTAGGAGAATACGTTGCCCTCTACGCAGCAGGCGTCTTTGACTTTGAAACGGGATTGCGCTTAGTCAAACGCCGCGCCGAACTCATGGACACTGCCTCCGGCGGGCAAATGGTGGCTTTGATCGGGTTCGACAGGCAGGAACTAGAACTGCAAATTCAATACAGCCGAGACGTAGTGCTGGCAAACGACAACAGCGAAGCACAAGTCGTGATTTCTGGAACGCCTGCTGCTGTAGAAGATTTGCTTGCCAAAATCAAAGTCAAACGCGCCGTTAAATTGAATGTTTCCGGTGCGTTTCACTCTCCCCTGATGGCCGGGGTGGCGGCAGAGTTTCAACTAGCCTTAAAGTCTGCAAGGTTTTCCGATGCAAAAATGCTGGTACTCTCAAATGCAGAACCGTCAGCCACTACCAGCGCAGCCACTTTAAAGCAGCGGTTGACTCAGCAGATGACTAAAGGCGTGCGCTGGCGAGAAATTTCTCTGCAATTGCCGCAACAAGGAATCGATCGGGTAGTGGAAATTGGCCCCGGTAAAGTTCTCACAGGTTTAATTAAAAGGACAACTCCAGATTTAGCGCTGGTAAATGTTAGCAGTTTTGCAGATTTACCCGCTTAATCTATTTTTAACCTGTGATGAAACCGCAGGTTATAAAATTTAGAGTTAATTGGCTCGAAGATTGTCCAAAAATGAATCGCACAACAGGCAAATCCGAATATTGGCTGTTGTGCCAGTTGGCGATAGACGATCCAGACATTTAGAAAATATGGCTCTCCTGACTTTATGGTGTATAATGTAACAAACAATACATTTGCTGTCATGGACTTTTATTTGGACTATATA
>NZ_JAUBWA010000015.1:0-78957 GCF_036702825.1 Microcoleus sp. A003_D6
ATATATAGTCCAAATAAAAGTCCATGACAGCAAATGTATTGTTTGTTACATTATACACCATAAAGTCAGGAGAGCCAACAATGGTAAGAAACAATAACGCAAAATCCCCAACAAAGACAGCACACAACTCTCGTGGAAACTCCAACACCCAAAAGAATAAGACTGCTGATTCTTACGAGATAGACCCGGAGCTATTGAACAGTGAGTACAACCAAAGTCGCAAACCCTCTTTGCCCTATGGAATCGTGATTAACGATAACCCAGCAGGTATTTTGCTCCCGGCCGACCAGCTTGCAAAAGCCGAATGGCATACAATGCCTAATCAAGAGGAATTAACCACCGTTGAACTGACTGAACAAGTGACGGGATTGCTGCTGCAAAAACCGAGGATGTTGGTATTAGCTTTTGTGCCTGAGTACATCCGCTACAAAGATATTGAAGAAAATGGACAATTAGCCGGTACTTTTATCGGGTCTTACGACGAATATCGCCATTTATTCGATAAGAAAATGCAGGAAGTTTGCTCAGAACACGCTCTCATCTTTTTAAATGTCAAAAATCAACCCCTACATCAAGTGCCGATTGTCGTGCGTTTCAAGAATGTAGCTCTCTGGAGCTTCAAGAGCGCTAAAGAAGAATTTTACCGCAATTTAGAACGGGTATTTGCTGATTATTTTGGCAAAGATTACAGCGGTAAAAATGATAAATGGCGCTCGTTGGGAGTGTTGAATATCGAGTTTAAAGCTATCAAAGAAGGAGAAGGCAAGAATAAATCTTTTTGCTGCAAGACTCACAGCATTACTCAGCCCAATCAGGCTAATTTTCACAAGCTGTTTCTCGGTCAAAAATTACAAAGAAAATTGATTTGGGGACTGCACAATAACATTGCTGGCTTCATTGACGTTAGCGATGCCGGGTTGCCAAGTCTAGCTGCTGGTGCTGAAGCAGAAGTCCAGGCGTTGCCAAAAAGCGTAACTAACCGCAAAAGTCGAGGTAAATTGTCGCCCCCTCGCAAAATTACACAAATTGAAGGAGGAACAGACTCAGAATTAGAGGAGTTAGATAAATTTTCCGAAGCTACTGAGGTTGACGTTGAAGTTGATTCCGACGAAGATTTTGATTTAGATTGACCAGCCTAATACCAAAGACTAATCACCTTTGAAAAACAGGCTATCAGCAAGTTGATAGGTAAGGCCGTCGTAGCAAAATTGAAGCTGGCGGCGGCCTTCTTTGGAAAGCTGATTCACTCCTAGACAAGGCAAACCCTCGTGCGAGGAAGTGTCAGCCTGAAACAAAGGATTTTTCGGCGGTTTATGGGGGTCGAGATAAGCTGCAAATACTTCTGTTGCCATTTGACTTGAATCATTAGGAATTAAGTAGCCAACATAAAGGCAGCCTTTTGTGCCGCACAGAGCGGAATTATTGAAATCATAAAGGTTCAGCCGCCCTACTGAGCCATTAATTTGCCACACTCGCATTCTTTTAATTGCTTCCGCTACTGCACTTTGCCCAGCAGCCGCTACTTTGAGTTTTGAGAGGCTGCTGTGTTCCTGTACAATTCGGATTAAAGTTTCTTTTGGAGTGACTCGCAAAGCTTCTACCCAAGAAGCCGGTGCCGTTGTTGCTGAGGTAGAAGAACTGCAAGCAATTGTCCCCAACAATAGCGATAGGGCCGTAAAAACTGTCAAACCAATGCGAAACCAATAACCAATTTGATTTAACCAAACCGGAGGCTTGACAATTCTTTGACCGCCGGCTGTCTGTTGTTCTACTCGATTTTCTCGAAGCATTTTTACTCCTTAAATAACAAATTAAGGGCAAGGGAAGGAATTGAAAAGATAGGATACTTGGCTTCAGTAAGCAGTGGCTATCTATTTTGCAGTCAATTTTAATGACTTTCTTGATTTATGAGACAAGATTGCATAAATCTTTGAGTGATCAGTGAACCGCAGATGTAAAGCAGCTCAACACAGCTCAACGCAGATGGATTTCAAGAATAGCGAGCGAATGAATGCAATGCAAGTCTAATGGGAGAGTCTAGCGGTGGCAATAGTAACTAATAACCCCCAGATTAGCATCAGAAAAAATTGCTGATTTCGTTTCTGAAGAAGTCGAACTAAAAACCACATTCCCACCAAAAAAAAGCTGATGAATGGCGCAGCACCGATACTCCAACTAGCATTTAAAGTAATACGCTCGCCCACCGATTTGGTGATACCATTGCTATCCCCCGAATTAGCTCGGCAATTGTCGCTGGCATTGTGGTTGTAAAGCTCTCGGACTTTCTCTCCATACTGTTTGAGCGAATAGCCACCTAAATTATCGGAATAGTTGGCATCAATTTTACTGCCAGAACCCCCAAAGTGTTTCTGCGCTACTCGCTCGATTATGCGATCGCCGCTAAACACCTGTCCAGTTTTCGGATCAATTTCCTGCTGGCTGCTGGTTACGTTCTCAGCCACAGAATTTTGCAAAACTTTATCCTGAACAGCAGGAGGAAAATATTGAAAGAGTTCCTCCGTTGTAGGTTTTTGACCTCTGTTGACTCTCAGGAGGAAGTCAGTCCCCCCAGAAATTGAGCTGACAGTACGCTGCACATCTTCCCGGTAACTCATAAACCGATAGCGACCCAGGGCCCGCCCGCAGTTGTGGCTGCCGGAGCTACAAACAAGCTCGCCAATGGCTTGGTAATCACCACTGCCCGCACTTTCCATATTGGTGATTCCTTCAGAAAGTTTCGCTAACGCCTCCCCTAATGAAGCCACATCCACACCGCTAACGTAAGTCGCAGGGCGCGCGCACTCTCGCTTCGATTCAGGTACAGGCTGAGTTGGTAAAGCGTTTTCTTTAGCTTGATTGGAACTCAGTGGCTTTGAAGGTTTTGTTTCAGAGGCGACGCCTTTTGAGCGAGAAATACTGTTAGAAGAACCGCCCTCCAATCGACCGACAAACATAGGCGAATTAACGCTGTAACTGAGAAACGGAACTGGGCCAATAATGTAAGGCGATTTGCCGCAGGGCAAACTAAACCTGAAGTACAGAGCCGTGTCAACAGTATCGCTGGTTTCTGACGGCTCCATTACGACTACTTTAAACACTTCCCCAAAAGGATGTCTGCCCGTCGGTTCCCAACCAGTCAAACAGCCAGAACCACCTCGCACTTCCTGATATTTGCCGCTAATCCACTGCTTGCCTTCTAGCGGCCCTGTGGCGCGGCGACCGGCGTTTTCCATGTCGTCGAGTTCGATATAAGCGCAATCTTTCTCGCAGGCTACCGCAAATCCTTCTACATCAGAACCGGAAATTGTGTTATTGCGTTTGCTCTCGTACCGACTGTAAATCATGTCAATTCGCATGACTGTGCTCCCAATGGACGCAATAGGAACAGGGAAACTCGAAAGCGGGACTTGATTGAGCCGCGGAATATTGCTGATGAGTTCCTCTGACCAGCCCGAGAACTGTTCTAAATTTACGCTATTAAGGTTGGGGATTTGTGCGATCGCAAACTCAGATAGGTCAATTTGGTTAAGTTTTGCCTGCGCTAGTTGCGGTACTTGTTTTACAGCTTGACCAATTGGTAATTGGTTGATGTTAGGGTTCACTCCGGCTATTTGAGAAGATAAAGAAGCAATTGGAGGAACATCACTCAATTGAAATTGACCCAAATTCGGAACAATTTCAGCCAAGTGACCGACAGTTTGCTTACCAGCTAAGGGAAATACTGACAAGCTGATATTCTCTAAATTGATATCCCCTAGTGCCAATTGTTCAATTGCTTGCAAAGAAAGAATTTCAGCTTTTAGATCGTTAATGTCCCCCAGCTTTAAGATTTGGTCAACAAAAGTGCCAGCTTGCCAGCTTCGGCCGCCAGAACTTCCAGAACTAGCAACTGCTGGCAGGGAACTCAAGGTAATCTGATTCAAATCTGGTAACAAAACCCTAGATTGTTCTTTTTCCCAGATTTTAGTAGGTAAGGGACTGGCGCTAGCAATTGATGCAAAGCTTAGGAAAGTAGCGCCGATGAAAGCAAAAAGTAGGCAGAGTGTACTGGCAGCTATTAAAGCAGATCCTACCTGGCTTGATTTGTTGAACTCCTTTGTACTGTTCATAAAAATCCTACGTTAACTAAACTTGGGGTAAAAAATCTGCTCTATTTTTAATGGTTTTGCCAAGATATATACTGGTTTTAAAACATCACAAAAAATAGAGCAGCATCTTAGAAATAACCCGTCATCTAAATCTGCCTATCCTTATCCTTTCCCTCTCCACATCTTCCCTCTCTGTTTTTTTTACTCAAAGCTCCAGCTCAAACTGTGGATTTGAGCGGACTGCTGAATCTGTCCAAGGAGTATCTGCTAGGTTGGACAAGTCATAGATGTTTTCCTGGTAAGCGTCGTCAAAATTACCTTGACGAACTTCCTTTGATGGCGAATAACCGACCGTCAAATCTGGTTCCGATTCGTAACCGGAGTTGATGTAGCCAGAATTAGGTTCGAGCGAAGAATTGTGCATAGTTTTTCTTAGTTCGCGTGGTGAACAATTCCAATTTAAATCGCATCGAGTTCCTGCAACTTCATCCCGGTGAGCGATTTCGTTCAGTAAAAATTACCCCCTCTAAATGGAGGGGGCAGCTTTATGAAGGTTGCCTAACGGCTCTCAGCACTGGGCAATGCTACAAAACTTGTAAAAATATCTTTTAAGAGAAGTGATATCAATTCCGGTTGCATCGGTATTGTTGCCGAAATTAGGAGACGGCTCTTGGAGTGTCCCTACAATATTATTTTGGGTAGGGACACTCCAAGAGCCTTGGACTCTATATCATAAGGAGTGCAACCGGAATTGATATGACAAAGTGCGATCGCGCACTAAATTCTCTTGTTTGATAGTTATCGCGGTGTAATAGGTAGAATTCTCACCCGAGAGCGCGTTTCATCTACTAAAATTAAGGCTCCCGACTCAATTTTTGACTCGAATTTACGCAACCAAACTCTCTATATTGGCAGGCAGTACGTCTTGAATACGCACTTGAATTACAAGGAGTTAGCCGCGACTGAAAATGTCTTCAATATCCCGTGAACCATGCAGAACACGAATTACATCTATTCCATTTTCAATTTCCCGGTAGAACACTACATAGTTGCCAATCGGAAAGCTTTGCAACCCAGTTAACAGTTCCTCACGCCTTCTGCCCAATCCTGGATTACCTGCCAAGGTTTGCAATTTTCCCTCAACCCGATCTAAAAACTCATCAGCCCGATCAATACTGTCATCAGCGATGTAGTCCCAAATATCCAGCAAATCCAGTTCAGCGCGCGGGCGTTTAACGATCGTGGCCATTACTGCGGTTTCCTCCGCCGACGCTGCCGCGCTTTTGCCTTGATTGCTGGCATATCTAAGGAAGTTGCCTCACCGCTGTCTAGCCCTAGCTGAATCTCCTCCCGCAATTCCAGCAAGCGAGTTTGCTGGAATTGTTCCCGTTCTCTCAGCAGGCGCAACCCTTCACGGATCACCTCGCTGGCAGAATAATATAGTCCGCTTGAGACTTTCTCTTGGACATACTGCTCTAACTCCGGTGTCAAAGACACGTTCATGCCTGAGTCCTCCTGTAATTTGGGCTATTCCATTTTCGTTTTAATAACAGGGAATAGCAATTGTTGTTATTATTGTACTAACAACTCGCTCTTGTGTACAAGCGAGTTGAGCAATTGATAAAGTAACTCTCGCGATCGATCGAAATAAACTAATCATGCCCCAAGTGGGTTTCCAACTAAGCCGATAAAAATCAAAACAGTCAATTACAAGCCTGTAAAAATGTCTCTTCAGAGGGAGTAGGGACTAAAAGCTAAAGAATTCCCATACTTAAAAGACGGGATATGACGCAGCTTGGGGTGCGTTCAAAGCTACCGAATTATTCCAGCAAATTTTATTAATAATTGTTCATCAAGTCCAAGGAAATCACTTGGTTGGATGCGAGAACACCTCCGACTTTTATTACTTGCAGCTCTTCGGTTTCGTGGGGATATTGTGCTTTAACTTGGGCTATTGCTGCATCTAAACTAGATGCCTGAGCAATATACACTTTTTCAAGAGCACTTAGTACCCAAATAGGGTTGGGCCACTTATGTCGAGGTTGGAGAATTGAATAGTGAATCACTTGATGAGTATGCTGAACAATTTGCTCGATAGCAGTTTCCGAACAAAACTCCCCCAATTCAGACTCAATACATTGTTTGAGTTCCTTCGCAGGAATATGCTCTACAACTGATTCTAAGAGCTTTATTTCCTGTCTTTGATGCTCTAATCGAGTGTGTTTCTGGACGACTAATGACTCTACAAAGTGACTCACTTGGTTGATGATTGAGTCAAAATCTAGCTCCATCAATAAATTACCTAAATATTCCCTTAACAAATTTCTTAGCTTCTCATCAGAGATATTGATACCGCAGGTTTTTAGATAAACTGAAGGTTTATTGCCCAAATCCCGACCGCAGCCAACTTCTCCATTAGCTGCATCTTCGGCTTCTATTAGTTCCATTAAGCGCGGATAATGGGTTGTATCATCTATTGTAGATTGGGGCTGGAAAAGAATTGAGTTATTCATGATTTTTGTTTAAATGTTTCTCAGTAACGGATGTCAAGATGGCATCAACCACCTGTCGATCTCGAACTCGAAGAAGCTGGATAGGGCGATTCAATTGCAAAACCTAATTCGACAATTACATTATAGTCTAATACGGTTCAGCTAAGAATAATCAGTATCCTAAACTATGCCTGTAGTTTTAGTAGATTCGTGAGATTAAACTCGTCTTAAAACGTTTAACTAACGTTAAATTAACCGTATTGCATTAGACAAAATTGCATAAATCTTGGATTGATAGAGCAACCGCTCCTTCAAGGCAGATCGACGCAGATTAACGCAGATAATTTCAAGATTGTTTGCGTTTTTTGCAAGGGGTCTATTATAGTCATAAATTTTGAATATAAATTCAACTATTTGCCACCCACCTCCCTGTAAAAATCTTTTTTTAAATCTAATCGTTCCGAATTAAAATCGCACTTAACAGTGTTGTATCGGTGAAGTTCACACATTTGAGTTCACCGTTATGAAAAAACTGATTGCTATCGCTATAACAAGCCTGTTGCTGTTAGTGACAACAGACGCTAACGCAGCCGTTTGTAAAAAGATTACAGATGGCAAACCAGGCTGCGACCTTTTAGACGGCAGTTGGGATAGCCAAAACAACTGTTGCCGACTTTAAAGGTTGCCAACTTTTTAAATCAAAATCAGGGTTGACCTGGTTTTTTTTAGACCAACCGCCATCCTTTATGTTTTTGACTTTACTCCTCAACTCCAAGACTTAAGTTGATTTGGAAAAAACTGACTCATAACTCCCCCACTTTCCTAAAGAAAATCCATGAATAACAAGCTGCGTAATGTCCGAGACATTATCAAATATTACTCAAACCCCCGTGTCGATCGAGATACTCCAGACTCTTTCTATTCTTGGGAAGAAACCCAAGTAATGATGACCAATATAATAACTAATAATGCTCCTAATAAATGTACTAAAAGCCTATGGAAAAATTTGATCAAACCTGCATACGAACTGATAGATAATGCAGCAGACTTGAAAATAGCCCTCAAGCCTTTTGAAGAAGCAAAAATTATCGGTATTGACTGCGAAACTGCTTTGGGAACTGACCCGTACCGAGCCAAAGTTTGCCTAGTACAGTTAGCAATTCCCGATCGCCCAGTCGCAGTCATCGATATCAGGGCGATCGCACCCGCCGACCTCCACCCCTTGCGTGCCCTATTAGCCGGAGAATCCCTGAAAATAGGTCACAACCTCAAATTTGAATGGATGATGCTAACTCAAGCTGGATTGCCCCCCAGCCGTCCCTTTTTCGATACCTATCTGGCGTACCGAGTACTCGTTGCTGGACTAAAACGCAATTTATCGTTAGAAGCTGTAGCCGACCAACTACTCGGCGTCAAGCTAGATAAAACGCTGCAAACAAGCGACTGGGGTGGAACGCTGACATCGCCTCAACTGCAATATGCCGCTACCGATGCTGCAATTTTATTGCCCTTGCGAGAAACGCTCAAACAAAAACTGAAAGCTTCAAAACTTTGGGAAATTGCAAAATTGGAGTTTGCTTGTTTGCCTGCGGTAGCTTCTATGGAACTAAATGGAATGCTACTAGATAGAGAACAGTGGAAAGTTCTTGGCAACAAACTTTGTCAAACTCGCGACTTGCTTTTAACCCAAATTAATTCGCAATTGCATCGACCTAACCCTCACCAACAACTCTCCCTGCTTCCCGAATTTACAGAAACCATTAATCCCCGCTCTCCAAAACAAGTTTTAGCAGCCCTTCAATCTACTGGTATTCCTGTTAATTCCACCACTACTCAGACATTAATTTGCTTTGCTGACAAACATCCCGTAATTCAAGCTTTGCTCGACTACCGCAGCGTGTCAACTCGAATCAGCACATTTGTTGAAGGTTTGCCCCATCACATTCACCCCATTACTGGAAGAATTCATCCGAATTGGTTTCAGATTGGAGCGAGGTCTGGTAGGTTTAGCTGTCGCCAACCGAATTTAACTAATATTCCTAGAGATGGGGAAACTAGGCAGTGTTTTATCACAGCACCAGGTTGTGTACTACTCAAAGCCGATTACAGCCAAATTGAGTTAAGAATCATGGCTAAGGTTTCGGGCGATCGCACAATGGGGGCTGCCTACTCTCAAAGTGAAGATTTACACAAACTTACGGCTTCTTTAGTGCTTGACAAACCATTGATTGACATCACCTCAGATGATAGACAGCTTGGCAAAATCATTAATTTTGGTTTAATTTACGGCATGGGAGTCAACAAATTCAAGAACATGGCTCAGTCCGAATACGGAGTAATTTTAACTCTGGAAAAAGCCTCGCTGTTCCGCAAAAAGTTTTTTAACTCCTATTCAGGCATTAAACAGTTTCATGCAGCCATTCGCCGACAGTGGCAGAAAGGGATTAGAGAAAGTCGCACAATGGCTGGCCGACGGCGACTTTGGTCTAAAGAATCTAAACCGCTGCTTAATGAAATGCTGAATCACCCGATTCAAGGGCTGAGTGCTGACATTACTAAATTAGCATTAGCGAAACTTTTTGCACCTTTGAAACGAACAGGAGCTAAACTTATTTGTGTCGTTCACGATGAAATTTTGTTAGAGTGTCCAATTGCTGAAATTGAGCAAGTAAAAACTTTACTTGATAGCTGTATGGTGTCAGCCGGCGACAATTTTTTATCGCCCATTCCTTGCGAAGTAGAAATCAAGGTTCTGACAAGTTGGGGCGGTTAATGTTTGTTTCTTAATTAAAATCTTGTTTCGGCGCGTTCTACAATTAAATCTACGACAAGTTTTAAGGCATCGCGGTGCTGCAAAATACTCGCGGCTGGGGTGACGGTGGTCATGTGGTGGTGTCCGAAACGAGGGATAGCAACAGTTACATCGGTAGAACTTACGCACGGATGGCCAGAAACCGGGTTTTTTGCGAAAATTCTTCCCTGTTATCCACAGATTATGATGTAAAAACCCGGTTTCTTTGGTCTTGATGCGTAAGTCCCGATCGGCTAATTCTCGATCGACTGCGCGGAAAAAAGGCGTGATGCTGCTGGCTGCGACGGCCGGGTAAAACGTGGTGTGCCGCGTGTGGTTGATTAGACCTCTTGCGAAAGTCTCAGGCGATGGCTAATTTGTCTTCAAAGAAAGTTCATAATTATAAATACCTGCGATCAAATTAAATCTTAATCCGAAGCGTCTTCTTCGATTCCGATATCTTGATGACAGTATTCTAAATATATTTAAACTTCGATGTATGTTTTCAATGATAATTCTGGATTTTGCTAGTTGCCGATTGAAAAATTTTTCGGCTTGACTCAGTTTTTTGTTGGGGGGTTTTTTGAGCGGTATTCTACTATTAGCATGAATCTTTTTGATTCCTTGATAACCTTTATCACCTAGCAATTCAACGTTTTGATTCATCCCGATCTTGCTTTTTTTAAACAAACTAAAATCATGCGTTTTCCCGTTACCAAAAGCTGTACATATTATTTCGGCACTTTTTTTGTTGGCTAAAACTTGCGATTTTATTGTATGATATTTTTGCTTGCCACTATAATATTTTTTTTGCTTTTTTTGGGGACGCTCTATTTCATGCTCTGACACATCCACCGCTACAGTTTCTATCTCATTTTTACTTTGATAAAAAATCTTTTTGCCAGGTAAATTAAATAAACCTGAATTTATTAAAGCTTTCTCAGTTCTAATTACAATTCGATAAACATTTGATTCATTAATACCCCATTTAATTCCTAGATGAAAAAAAGTAGGATATTCTCGCAAATAGGATAATGTCATTAAAATTTGGTCTTCTGGGCACAATTTACTTGGTCTGCCTGATTTTTTTTGAAATACTTT
The DNA here is from genome assembly GCF_036702825.1 of Microcoleus sp. A003_D6. Taxonomy (NCBI): domain Bacteria; kingdom Bacillati; phylum Cyanobacteriota; class Cyanophyceae; order Oscillatoriales; family Microcoleaceae; genus Microcoleus; species Microcoleus sp. A003_D6. The sequence continues at coordinate 10,473 of NZ_JAUBWA010000015.1, forward strand.
TTCCGCTTTGACTATTTTTACCATTTCTTTGAATGTTTCTTGATGTACTCCACAGTAGCGTTTAAAGTCTTTGGGGGTTGACTTTTGTAATTGTTCGTAATTCATATTAGGGGAGCTAATTTTTTCTTTTATTTTACTAGAGCGCTTGCACTTTCGCAAGAGGTCTATTCTAGCGATCGCGCTTGCTGGTGGATGTTCAGTGGGGCGATCGCAAAAGAGGCCTATTTTCGTCTCGCCATCTACGCGGTCTTTTTCATATCAAGGTAGGGCTAATCGGTCTTTAATGGCGGCTACATCGCCACGCCGATAGGGACACGGTTTGGCGGTTCTAAGGGTTCGCAACTAATGCAGGCGATCGGCTAAAACTTCCTCTCAAAACTTAGGTAAAAAAAGTTAGGGTTTGAATGTGATTTTTTAGCTTTATTTAACAGACCGCGAAATCTGTATGTTGTCTAATTTCCGGGGGGTGAAATGCCAGTACAATGTCACTTTTTGGAACACCAGCAGCCAACAAATCAGTGGCTATTCCGTCTTCTGTTCCATCTCTTTGAATCCAGATTTTACCATTAATAATTTCAAGGTGAACAATGCAGCCATGATTTCGCACATCTTTTTCCCAGCCTATTGTCAGCACTAAATAATCATTGGAGTCTTTGCTGATAATGAGTTTTGATTCAAGGTTGTTGTAAGTATAGGGAATTTCTGCATATTCACTTAAAATTTTTTCAATAATTAGTCGGTAGTTATCTACTTTATCCATTGTACGATTTCCTCTTTTCATTTAATCCGTTAATTGGCAATAAGATTTGCATCTATAGCAATCCTAAATGATTTGTGGGACGTTGCTCCGAGCAGCGTCCAGGATTGACACCAGAACCATGCTCATAACTGACATTCATGATTGCTTGCTGCTTGCTATAAATTAAACAGCGTCATCTTCGCTCAAATCGTAAGTAGGGGGCTTATATTCAAACAGTTCTTGTTCGCCCTCCGCAAACCTGGAAGTGTCGGAACTGGCTGTGGGACGAGCATAACTAGCTTTGTTCCGAATCCCCTGGATATCTTCAGAAGAACGCTCAGACGATAGCACAAACTGAGTTCTCTGATAACGCAAATGGGCTAATTCAATTTTACCAGGTCGCCCTTCACAATAAGCTCGCTGGGCACAGCGTTTAACTGCGATCGCAATTTCAGCACTCGTTGCTCCCGCATAATCAGATAGTAGTGAATACCACTGCCTGTCGCTCCAAAGATTCTCTTTTCCTTCCCCAAACTGCTCTGGGAAATACTTAGCTAAGTGCAAATTGAAAATCTCATAGCGAGCGCCGCTGTGTGGCAAATCCACAAACCAGATTCCGCCGTCGTCAAATCTGCGGATAAGTTCAGCCGGCAGCATTTCTAAGCGGTTTACAGTAGCTAACATTAACACGGGGCTTTCATGCTCCTGCATCCATGTGAGCAATTTCTGCGACAGCCGCCTAGCTACACCGCCATCAGCATTTGATTCCCAGCCAGAAAAACCCTTGTCAAAATCGTCAAAAAACAGCACGCAGCCGCCCAAATTATCGGCTGTATCCAGCATTTTGTTGAGAGCGCGATCTGGATTAGAGGAACCTAGAATATTGCCCCAACTTGCTGCTAAAAGCGCATAACCTAGCTTCTTAGCAGCTAGCTTTGCACTCAAACTTTTGCCCGTCCCCGGCGGCCCCCACAGCAGCATTCCTTTGGGAGGTCTGAGGTGATATTTCTTGGCATCAGCTTCTGACAGCTTTACGACCTCGTTCAAATAAGCATCTAATAAATCTAAACCGCCAGCATGAGGCACGTCTGGAGAAGCAATGAACTCCAACCCCTGGTCTCGAAGTTGCGATATTTTATGCTCCAATACCAACTCTGCGATTTGGACAACTGAAGCGGTCACAGAGAGCGATCGATCTAACACTAATTCAATTTCAGCAGTTGGCAGCCCTAGACTAGAAACAGCCAGCCGTTTTTTAGCAGCTACCGGATCTAAACCAAAATCAAGGGAACAATTGCGATCGCAAAAATTATCTACAAGAACTTCGACTTCAAAACGATCGGGTAACGGACATTTGAGTAGAGGAATTAATGGACTTAGCTTTGATGGCAATTGGATGTACTCGCTCAGCAGTACCCAATATTGGTCTGCTGAACGCCCTTTCAACTCAAAGAATGCGTTAGCTAATTGAGAATAACGGCGGATAAGAGACTGTTCGCTACTCTCTGACTCCAAAATGTCCTCTAACAAAAAGATACCGGGGCAGTCATTTTCCAGCAGAAATTGCAGGACATCACTCTCGACAGATAGCTCAGTTTTGCATAAGACGCATTCACTGTTATACGTTTCAGATATTTCGGAAACGCTTGCCCTATCTGAATGACAACCTAAATTCGGGAGATGTTTATCCAAATTCGGGAGATGTTTATCCAAACACCGCACCTTTTGAAGAGTTGCATAGCCAGGATTCCAATAATAAACAGGTAAACAACACTCACTGGCGTACTGATGAAATGATGACAATATTTTTTGGCGATCGGCACTGTAATATTCAAGGGCAACTATGGGAGTTTGAATGACTCTTAACTTAGACCAAGTATTGAAAAATTTCATGAGTTGATACAACTAAATAGACGACGTTTTACATAATAATTTAACTAAGGTAATTAAAATTTAACTTCCTGCTAATGAGCGAAATACCCCCCTCAACTGGAGGGGGTAATTGTGCCTAACGGCACTCATAAATTGATGTTATGTAAGTTAAATTGTCAATCATGGCCACAACTAAAAAACAAACCGCAGCCACTCCAAATCGCTCTCAGTCACCAGTGCCTGCTAAATCAAAACCGCCTGAAAAGCAGAACATTCAAACAGTCGGCAGTAACAATGGAGCCAAATCTAAACCTCAACCTAATCTCAGCCCGGAGCAACTTGCTGGCGAGCTAGTCAAACAGATTCGGAATACAATTCATAAGAAGTACGGTGTGACAATTCAGCGTCGCGATAGCCGTATTTCGACAAAGGTGGGCCACGCAATTCGCGAAAAACTGGGATTGGATATTCAAGCTCAGTTGAATAAGCGCAACGGTAATGGCAATGGTAAAAAGTTCGACTGGCAAGAGTGGAACAATACTGTGTTTCCTAAGCTAGTTGGCCGACCCGATGAACTCAAGTATGATGTCGAAGTTGTTGCCTTAGCGATGAGCCAACTTTACGATACAATTGCTGACAACCCACAAGCTGCCATTGCCGATTTAATGGAGTTCAATGCTCAAAGCTTAAAGCGTCGCAACGAGTTAGCTAAATCCTCTGAAGAAGATACTGAAGAACTCGATGACGACGACGAACTCGATGATGAAGATGATGAAATTGATGACATACTCGATGAAATTGATGAGGATGACGAAGACGAGGAAGGCGATGAGGAAGGCGATGAGGATGACGATGATGAGGATGATTTTAGTCTAGACGAAGACGAGGAATTTGAGGAAGACGACGAATAATTGCTAAAGTTTGATTGGAAAGCTCTGCTGAAAAAGCAGAGCATTTTTTTGCCTCTATCGAGGCCTTTTCCACGAATTGCGATCCTGGGTAATGATTGTCGCCACCGTCCGAATCAGGACGCTCTGGGAAGCAGACCCAACAAATTCACAATCAAGGAAATTTTGACCTTGGTTGTGAGTTTAATTTTACCCACCCACCCACCACTAATTTTTTTGAATTAATTGTAATTAGCGAACTGTCGTCGCTTTAGTTGTGAAGAAAAAACACAAGGAGTGTTAATCATGGCTAATCGCAAATCCGCTCCAACTCCGATGCAAAAGCAATTTGCAGAAACTCTTGAAGAACAACGATTCGAGATGTTTTTGCACGTTGCCCGCGAGTTAACGGGACGTGCCAAACAACGACAGTTGCAGAAAGGTAAAGCTCTTGACTGGGAAGCGTTCAATACTTGGTTTAACAAGCAATATGAAGGCTCCTCGGCTGACGAGATACTTGAAGAAATATTGAGCAACGTTTACTGGCTTTCATCTGAGCAAGCAGTGATTGACTTGCACTTCCGTTATATCGAATCGGCAGTCAAAGCTTCTCATAAGAAAAAGGTAACTGACGATAATGAAGAGATTGATGATTTTGTCAAGTAATCAATGACGACCCCCGATAAAGGGGATAAAATCCTGCTTGGAGCAGGATTTTATTGGCCCGCCCACCCACCGCATCAGTTCCGTGTGCGATATTTGCGATCGCTACGCCTCTAATTGCCGATTTACTGGACGCAAGTGGACAATGTATACGTATAACCATCATTATGGTGAATTGCCCTACAGTATTTGTGACGTACTGGGCTAACTTTTCCCGTTGGTGAAATCATCTCAAAAACTCCACTCGCTCGAACAATTAGCCTGCCTCTATGAGTACCCGCAAATTTTCCTGTAGGCAGAGTTGCTTGTACCATGTCGCCAGTTTTAAAGCCGAAAAATTCCTTGCACCGTGTCTTGTGTCTGATTGGGAAGCCATATTTATTTGGCTGGCAGATCTGACGGCTGCCCCATCCTGAAGCTTGAATTAACAAAGGCCCGGCAGTCAAAATTTTTAATTGGGACACGAGTCCCACACAAGCTGCATCTAACCAATGAGTTTTTGGTAATTCCAATCGAGTACGATTGTATTTGGTCTGACCGCCTGTTCCGATTTCAACTGGTAATGATGTTTCTTTCAGTCTGTTAAAGAGTTGCCAGCGGGTGCTATTGACTGCTGCTGCATCTTTCAATGGTTGTTTGGCTTGTTTTGCGATTCGATCGAACAACTCAGGTTGCTGTGCTAAGAAATCTTTAAGCTCCTGATTTCCCTTGGCTTCGTTGCAGTGACGGCAAGCAATTGTGAGATTTGAAACTCGGGAACTTCCGCCTTTCGATCGGGGGTGGATATGCTCAATTTCTAATGGGATATTTTGGGCGTTGCAATAAGCACATTTTCGACCCCATTTTTCTAGTAAATATTCTCTGATTTCGTAGCCTGCTAGTTCTCCTTGTTGGTACTGGATGCCTGAGATTTCTGGGTTTTGCATCGCCTGAGTGTCAAATTTCACTAACTCTTGAGATATTCCTGTAATTGGAACGTATCTGCGTATGCGGTTGACCCAAGTCAGAATATTTTCTACTCTTGATTCTAGACTGGGTGGCAACCATCCTAATTTTCGCGTCCGGTTTAAAAACCGGGGTTGTCGATACCTGGTTTTGCGGTTTCTCCGGTGACTGCGCAGGGCGCGACGCGATGCTAAATCGTGCTTAATTTGTTGTCCCCTGTGGGTTAATTCAGCACCCCAGATTACTTTGTCGTCTCGGACAATTGCTAATCCACTAACTTTGGCACCCGGATCGATTTTTAATTGATGGGGTTGTACTTGGGGAGCGGATACTGTGTATTTGAGTACGATCGTCAAGGGGTAACGTCGATAAATAGCAGCTTTTTGGAGTTTTAACAATCGCCTTGCTTGTCCCGGTGGTACTGGGTTAAGCGGTTGTCCATTGGTATCGACAACAAAGACAAAATTAGACATGGATGTCCTCCCTTGCGGGGTAATGTTTTCCTCGCCAATGTTTTGAGGGCTTGTTATGCCAATCGCACTTCCTTAACCAAATAGGGATGTTTAACTATTGACGACAGGGCTACAAGCTGGAAAGCACCTGTAGGTGTCATGACCCTCGAAACGTAGTTTGTAACTGAGGCTGGCTATCTCTCCAGCGTTGGAAGTGGTTGTCCACTCTTGTCTGCTGTTTGGTGGATAGCATTCTCAGAAGGCTTTAGTTAATAGAACTTACGCAGTAATAGCCTAATTATGTCATTCTGAGTCCTTCAAGCAGTTTACCACGAGCGTAGCGAAGGTTCCGCAAGTAATGCGAAGAATCTCAAACTCTTGCCACACCATTACAAAGCCTAAGCCCTGGTTAATTAGTTTTATGCGAGAATGCAAGCCACTTAATAATAGATCGTAAAACCGTTTTGCAATAAATCAAATAACTGTTTTTATTAAAAGGTTTTGATATTAAACGCGAGCGCGTTTGAGAGATGTTCCACTTGCAAATTATAATCATGTACGAACCTATTCAGCATTTTCTTACCCTCACAATGGAAACTGTGGTAATTTTTGGTTACGGTGGCTTAATTGTTCACTATGTCGCTAGGCTGTTAGCATCGAAGCAGATGAATCCTTCTGAAAAACTTACAGCAGAACTTGCCCCAGATTTTGTGCCTCTTCTCAATGAAATTGCTTCCTTTCCTGCTGTTGCCGAATGTGCAGCAACTCCAGAACCCACAGAAGAACAGCGCCTCACCTCTTCGCTACAAGTTAAAGCCGAATTTGCTTCTAATATTCAACTCGATACCGGCACATTAAATTTACCCTTCATTCAAGTCGATAGCCTCACTCTCCGACAATGCCGCACCGTTATTCGAGCGCTCAATTCCACTCTCCCACGAAATGAGCATATTCGCCTTAAACTAAACAAAAAAGATGTACCAACAGATTCGTTAAAATTTCAAATTAAGAAGCATTTTGAGCATCGACCGCAGCAAGTTTTCTCCCTAATTGAGCAAATTTTGAGAGCTAGTTAGCACTCTCGGGGAATCAACGATCCAATTATTGCTTTCTATCAATAAAACTTTTGGTAACGAGTTGATAGAAAGTTTTTTTGAGGGAACCCTTCTTTTCCTGACCAGGTTATTAGTTACTTTTTTCAGCGCCAAGGGGAATCAGACCCTTGCCCATCTGTTCGCTCAACTCGTTGAGACTCAATCCCCGTTCAATTGCGATCGCACGAATTTTCTCCATCCTACCGACGTTACCTGAATATAAGCTACATAGCAGCATATCTGCAGGCAGCGAAGATTTTTTGTGCGGTGAATTGCAAGTCTGGAAAGATTGATGAAGTAAGCCGATAGTCATTTTGAAACAACTGTTTTTGATACTCGTCTTCTCGCAGCGTACAAATAGTAACTGTCGGCTGTTTGGGCTTGCCAATATATTCTCTGCCACCAATGCCCAAATAGTCAACAATCCAATACTCAGGCACTCCTAGTAGGGCGTAATCTTCAACTTTGCGGGCGTAATCGTTCTGCCAGTTGGTACTAACAACTTCAGCAATCAGTTTAATAGAAGAACCTGATGTAATTACAGGTTCTTGGTGCCATAAAGGTTCATTAATTAGTCGAGTTTGGTCTAATACAAGCACATCGGGGCGAAAGGCTGTTGCTGTTCCTAATAGTTTGATGAGACAGCGAGGGGGGATAAAGTAGGGTATATCTAAGCGGTCAATTTCTACATTCAGTTTTCGTCCGATCAACCCGGATACTTGCTCGTGGGGTCCTGTTGGTTCCATTTCGGTTAATTCACCATCAATCAGTTCGTAGCAATCACTATCGCCGTAGTTGGTAATAAATTCATCAACAGTTATAAGTTTTGGAGGTGATTGAACCATTATATTTTTCCTGATACATTTACACGGCACAAAACCGTAATTTTTAACAAGTTTTTACATATAAAAACCCCGTCATTACTATCAATAAAACTTCTAGTAACGAGTTGATAGAAAGTTTTTTTATCTAACCTCCCTTTCCATATCTGGCGATTAGTTACTTTTTTCACCATTGCCAAGGGGAATCAGACCCCGGCCAATCTGTTCTATCAACTCGTTGAGACTCAATCCGCGTTCAATGGCGATCGCACGAATTCCCTCCCATCCCACCGACGTTACCTGAATATTCCTTTGCTTCTTGGGTTCTTCATAGCGAGGTTGTCCGCCTGAGCGGTTGAGATTGGCTAACGAGTTGGGATGAGGCTGGATTCCTTTACTAGGTGGCATAGCGTTGATAACGTTTCCCTTTTTCAACTATTTTCGCATTTTCTTGACGGTCTTCGACAGTCGCTATGTTATCGTTGAATTATTCAACGAAAATTCAGCCCGCGCCTAGCCATAAGCTGCGTACAATAGTCAGCGCGGGCGCGACTGGCATGAGACAAGCGAGTCAGGAATGCGTCAAATGCAATCAGAAGCCGACAATCAAGAGCAACAACCGTTAATCGTTTTGCCAGGGGGTGTTGGTGTGTACACCTCCTCCGTTGCTGAAGAACTGCGGATAGACTCTGAATTCCAATCCCTCATCCCTCCCCTAAGTAAGGGCGAAAAAGCAGCCCTGCAAGCCAGTATTCTGGAGGAAGGCTGCCGCGACCCGTTAGTAGTCTGGGCCGAGGAAAAGCTTCTCATCGACGGTCATAACAGGTACGCTATATGTACCGCGCACGGCATACCCTACCAAATTGTAGAGATATCTTTTGACAGCCGGAACGCAGTCAAGGTCTGGACAATCGCCAACCAACTGGGGCGGCGCAGCCTGACACCGGAATCTGTTAGTTACCTGCGGGGCACTTGGTACGAACTGATCAAGCAATCTCGCGGGGGCAAGCGTTTGGCAAACTGTCAAAATGACAGTTTGACAGATGAAACAGCGCGAGAACTGGGGGAACAGTTCAAAACTTCTCCCAGGACAATTTACCGGGATGCCAAATTTACTCAAGCTGTAGATGTCCTCAGTTCTATTGGAGGAGACGAAGTGAAGTGGAAAATACTGACCCGCTCTGCTGGGCTGACAAAGAAGGAAGTTCTTGCTTTGGCTTCGGATGCTCGCAGTCGTCCGGCTCAAGTTGCCAAAACTTTACAGGGGCGGTGCCCTTCGGTAAAGCCTGAAGATAAACCTGCCATCGCTCACCACCTGATGCTTAAAATGGGTGCCTTAGTGGAAGTGTACGCGCCAGATCGCGAAGATGTTAACGGCAGATTGGGCCGCATCCAGTCAGTTGGAGAGAAAACTGCCACTGTGTGGATGCGGAACATCCCTACCCTCACCATGCACTTGTACACCTTCAAACACTCAGCCCTCACTGCTGTGCCACTAGAAAATCAGCCCGGACTTCAAGAAATTTGCGATCGCACTGACCGACTTCACAAATTAGGAAATCTAGATCCGTTTGAGGTAGAAATTCTGAACTTGTTAGAAAGAGCAACGGCTCTTACTCCCACCGAATTGCAGTATTTAGAACAGATTGAGAACAGACACAAGCTTGATTGAGGGCCTCGCAACTATTATTGCTTTTGGGAACAGCAATAACTTCGGAAACTTTTGTTGATTCAGTTGATACTTCAAACACAGATTCAATCAATTTTTGTTGAGCTGCTAATTGTCGCAGTGAATAATAAGCTATCGCTCGCACTCGCTCAGAAGACTTGCTAGCATTTTTGGCAGCAAACGGCCCCCAGAAAGCACTCAGCACAATCTTAATCTGTTCCGATATTGGGTATGTTTGACTCAAACAGTAATCCCAAACCATATCATCGAATGGGTCGTCTAGTGCAACTAAAACACCCGATATTGGCGACTGCACTTGCTTCGGATTTTGGTCAGGTAACGGCTGATTGTTCAAATTGGCAATCATAGATTTCTCCTGTTAAGCTAACTTATTTACATCCCCTTCGCGACTTTAGTATTTGCCATCAAGGAACAAACTCTCGTTCTTGAGGGGAGCGAATCCACAAAGTACAAAATCCTTTTTGTGCAGGTTTACCCTCTACTGTCAGCGTCACCCCCAATCGATTTATCTCAGTTTCACACAGTTTTTTGCCACCTTTCTCGCTCAACAAAGCTTGATTCCAGCTCATAAATTGGCGAGCATATTTCCCTTCATTGCTGGTTGCCCACTGAATTGTATCGGCGTTCTTGCGAGCAAACTGACCCTCTTTGCTCAGCCCCCATTCGAGCGCTACGGCTTGTTCTAAAGTGAGCTGGCGTGGCCCTTTTGGGTCGAGTTCAGGCGCTGGAATGAACCGGGGCAGCGCTAACCCGATAAACGCGCCGATCGCCATTGCCCCTAACACCACCCCGCTCCCAAAAATCACCGACCAAATATCGTGAGCAACTTTCTCTAAAGCTGCTTGTCGCACTAGAGTGTAAACTGAGTTGGAAATGTGGCGATGTTGCACCTTAACAGCCGCTTTTCCCTGCCGTTCTAAAAACTCTCTGCTTTCTTTTTCCCAATTTTCAGTAAGCTGGCGAACTTGTTCCAATTCTTGAGAGATGACAGCTTGAGAATCTTTCAAATCACCTTGCCATTGAGATTGCCAATTCTTGAAAAACTGGTCAATCTCTTGCGGTTTTTTTTCTAACAGTAGTTCGAGTTGACCTGTCGCCAGCAATACGATAAAAAGTGGGTCATTTTTATTGAGGCCGTATCGGTAAGCTGTCTGAATGACGTGAGAGCGAAATTTGGAGTCTTTGCTCTTGAGTACCTGGCTGATTAGTGACTCAGTATCTCTCTCGTACATGGGAGGGGCAGATAAAGGATCTCGGTTCAGAGCTTCTCTTTCCCTCGAATCATCGTCTATGAGTTCCCAAAACTCCTCTTCATTTAGTTTACTCCCATCTGATTTCAATTTTTCTTCTACTGCATCTTTTGGGACTGTATCTGGAGAATCGGGCAAACTTTGCGAATTTTCAGCGGATTGTATGGAGTTATTTTTGGCATTATTAAGTCTGCCCTCTTCCTTTGGCGTTTCCAATATCTCGCCAAACTCTTCAGAGTCAACTTCGGAAAGTTCTTCTAAAAGTCGCTCGGACATTTAACCTCCTACCTAATCAAAATCCAGATATTTATGCTGTTCTACATCGCGCATTCTATAGTCTAATAAGCTTGGGATAACAACAACCTGGCTTTCTTTCATAAGTCTCTATATCCCAAAAATTAGTGAAATGAAATCCTTCTGAAAGCGCTAACCCAAGCGTATTTTTTTATTGTCTGAATTCACATTTTTTCCCTCCCATAACGAGTTCATTACACATTGACTGTTGTAAAATTTACAGTCCAGGACGTAAATTACCGGTTTAGACACTACCTGTAGTAGTAAGATGCGTTTCGGCACACCCAGCCCGCTGGCCCAGTGGTGAAGAAGTTCTTAAAACCCTCGAAATCTCTTAGCGGGCGATCGATCAATCTTCTTATTTTCAGAATTTAAACGCAATAAACAACGTTTATTGCTAATATCCAACGCCTGGGATAACACAACTGCGTTGATTGCACTCAGCCAGCGGGCTGGTTTCGGCACACCCTATCAGTAGAGTGTGTGCGTAAGCCTTAATTTAGATTCTTAAAAGCTTACGATACCTTTTTTACAAATTCCAGCCTCCTGAGACTTTAAAACCTATTGCTTATTTTGTTACTTATTTTGTTGCTCATTTTCTATTTGCATTTCCTCATTTTTTTTTTGTTCATAGGGCGCGATGACTTCTTTTTTATTGCGATTGGGTGCGTTGTTAAACAAACCTACATCTTCTATCAGACGGAAACAGTCTTCCAGAAAAGTATGCAATCGCTGCTGACTAATCAAGAAAAATTCAGAGTGTTTCATTGCTTGAGAAAATGACAATCGCTTCGTATCAATAAACTTGCGCTCTCTTGCACTCAGAGCCGGCAAATCTACCACAGGAATTCGGTAATTATTAATGAGCTTGTTCATTTCCTTATGGCTTTGTACGTGCGACCAATCTTTGCAAACTCCAAAATTGCGGACAAAAATGTGATTGAGCTGACCTTCAAAGTAGTTGAAAGAGTCAATAAACATTTCAATGCTGTCCGTCGTGCCCCCGCAAATAAACCACTTGCATACATCAACTCCTGACTGCTCTTTAAAATCAGGAGAAGTTAAATTAGCTTCGTCAATCCATTTGTTGATAATGCTGTAAACCCGAGCGGGTAAATTGACAATCACAGGAGTTTCTACTGCTGTTTCAAAAATAATATCGATATCGAAAAACTTCTCTTCATCTTCAACTAAAGCTACGATTTTTGCATTGTGTTCAGGATAGCGCTGCTGCACATCAGGATTTTGAAAATCACCATCAATTAACGTGTACAGCAGTTCATACTTCTGATTGAATTCAACCAGAATCCGAGTTAGCATCGACTTGCCAACGCCACCTTTCTCGCCGTCAACCAAGTGAATCATGTTAGTCATTTCATTCCTCCTTGCTGGATGTCTATTCAAGACTTAATAATTTTTAACTAAAGCTAGGCCCGACCATTGCTGGATCGAAACCAGCTAAGTTAAACGCGCTGTTTTCAAACTCAACTTCTCCCAAAAATTCCTCTGGTTCTTTTTCTTCGGGCAAACTTGCTGGATTTGAACTCTCAGGAGCAGTTAATTCTGCAGCAATAGATGTACCTGGATTCGATAAGTGAGGGAAAGTAGCTAAAGGAATTAAACCCGAAGAAATACCAGGGGCAATTGCTCCTAAATCGGTACAGTTAAATCCCGCATCTCGGCAAACTTCATCTATCTGCCTGAGCAAAAAATTAATGCTTTCTCGCCTCAAATACTCTAAGTCTGTACTAGAATGACTACCGCTATTGCGTAATGATGCTAACAGCCACCGCGCTTTGATTAGAGGTAAAATCGTTTCTTGGAAGCTAAAAAAAGGATGATTTTGCAGGTAAGATAGCAAGATAGCGTCTTCGGAATCTGGCAAAACTTGACAGCGCCAGCAAAATTCCTTGTAACGTTTTCTAGGCATAATTCCTCACCTTCTTTCCAGCACCTCGGTAGGGCCCTCCCAATAAGAGAGCTGCATCTAAGTTTGCTTCTGATTCCTCTAATGAAGGTTCTGTATTCGACGACTCATCACTCAATTTATTAGAATCATCTAAGCAGCTATCTTTGATACTTAAATCAGCCTTTTGTTTAGCACATTCTTCAGTGTTTTGTTTAGCACATTCTTCAGTGTTTTGTTCAGTAAATTCCTCAAATTTTTGTTCAGTAATATCTTCAGTCTTTTGTTCAGTAAATTCCTCAAATTTTTGTTGAGTAGGTTTCTTGGATTTTGGGTGAGTTGAGTCTTCAGATTTTGGGTGAGTTGAGTCTTCAGATTTTGGGTGAGTTGATTGTTCAGATTTTGGGTGAGTTGATTGTTCAGATTTTGGGTGGGTAGATTTTTCAGCAGATTCTTTAACACTCTGTATATCAGTCGGAGGGACTGGAGCATCTCCTGAAGTGGAAGCTGCATCTTCTCTCCTCTGAGAAGTTGCTACAACAGACCTTTGCCCCAGTGCCTCAAACTGAGATTTGAAGTAAGAAAATAGTCCGTAAACATCAGCGATGCGGCAACCTAAACCATCAGGATCGAGCGTTTTTGGCACTGTTATACCTGCGTGCCAAGACAGCGAATAATGAGAAAACTGATTTCGCAGTTCTGGCTTCATATATTCAGAAGTACCCCCGCAAAATACAATTTCATCTAAATCGGGCGGCAGCACTTCATTAATCCAATGAGATAGCATTCGAGCGTAGTCGAAGCGAGACAGTTTGACTGCTTCAATCAATTGGTCAACTTCTCGATCTTTCGCTGTCTCCTCTCGATTCCGAGCAATTCGGTAAAAGTAAGGGCGGTTGTAGCTTACGCCTGCTTGAGCGATTGATAAAGCCAAACGGGAAGCATCGTAGTTAGAGGTTCGCTCTTGAACTAGATCCACCAACTTTACCATTCCTAAGTCTGAAGTTTTGCCCTTACCGACAGCACCGCGTGCCGAAACTATTACCGAAGCATTGCGAAATCCTACCATAACAAAGGCAGTTACCCGCTGCTTGAAGGCTGAACCTAAGTTGCTGTTGTGGATCAAAGCAATGCCACCACCTTCTTGCAAAGCTTGGGTTTTGTCCAGGGTGACGGATAGCTTGCCGGTGGGTGTCTCAAATGAAGCAGAGTATTGACTTAATAGCTCAAAAAATTGCTTGGAGTCATTAAATTCGCCTGGGGGCAAGAAAACGGAGATCGCAGCGCTAAATTGATTGCCTAAATTTAACTTCCGCGACACTACCCACAAAGCTGCTAGAGCTTTGTACAAAGCGCTACTGTACTTCAGTCCCGCCAAACCGATGTGAGCATTAAATTGCGATGCTGCCAGGTAGCCAACGGCTCGGCATTCATTACCAATTGCCACCCAAGCAATATTTTCGGGAGATGCTGATGCGAGGTTGGGTTGTGTGAAACAATTGGCTATGTCTTGGCTCACTGGCCCCACCTGCGATTCCATTACAAAGGAGCTTGCTTTACTGCCTGCTTGCGAGCTTTGGCAGAAAACTCTAGTAGATAAGCCGCCAAAATCTATAGCCAGAATCGCATCTGGTATTGAGGATTTTTTCTTCATAAATGCTGGCTTTTATTACGTTATAAAATAATAGTATTGGCTTCAGTTTAAGTCTTACCTCACCAAATCCGGTGGTTTTGGATAATTAAAATAGCCCCCTCCAAATGGCGGGGGACAGGCTGCCTTGCAAGGAAAACATCTCGGTTCTTGCCGGTTGCTTTGCCCTCCCTACAAAGAGCAACTCTGCTAAGGTTGCGCTAATATGAAAGGCCAAAGATGGATTTTGATAACTATCCTGTCTTCGTTTAACTCAAGTTGAGCCTGGATTTCTGGATCTTCAAAGAAATAAATTGGGTACGGTAATCTTCGGGCAGCTTGATTTGATGTTTCCGCTCGAAACTTTGCAACTCGGCTTCCGCAAGCGTTTGCCTCAGTTTGTATTGGTGAGAATCTGCGCGTGTTCCGTGCAGATTTTTATCTTCTTGCTGCAAGGGTTGAAGCAGTGCTGCTAATTCTTTAATATTCTTTGATATTTTCAATTGCCGATTCCAGAGAGCAATCCATCATATCCCAGTCAATGCCATCATCGGGGAACAGCGATAATTGCCCGGGTGATACGTTGGATTGCCCGCGGTTGTGATAAGAAAGGTGACACGCAGTACAAAGGGCTATTAAGTTTTCTGGGCGGTTGTCCTCCGGTATTCTGTTGCGGTGGTGCACTGTCAAAGTTAGGGAACATCGTTCGGATTTAGTTAAACCACTTTTCTTACCAGGTCGGAGGCATTGTTGATTGCACTTAGCGCAGCGCCAGAGCGCACTTTCTTTCACGGATAACGCAATCTCTCGCCAATTTTTTGGATACCTTTTGGGTTTTGCCATAAACGTCAAAGCTCATCTCTCTATAGGGTGATCGCTTTTGTTGCCATTACTCAGAATACCGTCTCATCCGGGCCTAAAAGCGATGGCTCCGCCCCGGATGGAGCCTACGCATTCGGGGAGGCAAGGGCATGGCGGGCGGGTTGGGGTTGGGGTTTTAGTTTGGCTCGAAATCGGGGTTGGCGGCGATCGCGAATGGCGCTACAGCTCAAGATCCTATTAGTTTTTTCACTCCTTCAAGATAGAAAATCCTGATATTACCGAAACTCCTGTAGGCTTAAATACACTTGACTATCTAAGTAATTAATAATCTCCCGGCGTTGCGCTTGACTTAGATATGCTTTTGACCCTTGATACTTCAGTTTTAATTCTTCAACTCCATTTTCGATAAATTTCATTTTGCATTGACTGATAAATGTTGCTGATACATTTAATATTTTTTGAATTTTAGAACAAGGCATCCCCTCAATCCACATCATTACGGACATTGCTCGCTTCAGTTCTCGCTAAAGGAGGGGTTGCTATCGATAAAATCACTTAACTCTTTTAAAGGTTGTTGCTCACACATATTGTTTTTTTCACTGAGATTCAGTATGCAAGTATTATACTCCACAACCATTATAAAGTATAAACTTTGGTGAATCATTTAGGATTGCTATATGCGGTCAAGTGATTGCTGCTGCTGTGACAGAAGACGGCGAAACAATAGGGCTGACAAAAGCTCAGTTTCAATTAGTTGCGGCTAATCTGACTTTGGTTATCATCCTGTAATAAATTCTGCCTCAAGTCCGTACTTGGGGCAACTCGATTATTTTAAAAACTACCTAATAACACATAACTAATAACTAACACAACTAAAACGAAATGGCTATCGCAATGGGTGCAAACAACAATGGTGAGAACATCATGCCCAGAAAGAAGACGCAATTACCTGCCTCCCAGGAATCTGTTACATCGACTGAATCTACGCGCCCAACACCTCCTTATTGGATGCCATTTGCACTCAATTGCTAGCAGCATCAGAACAGGGAATAGAAGCACTGACCGCCCTCAAAGCTCAACTAACAGCACAGCACGACACCCCGGATACTCCTGAATCCTACTCAATTGTGCAGCAAGCGTGGCAACACATGAATCCAGAGCAACGCGCTCTCATGGATAGTCGCTGCGATGCTCACCGAGAAAAAGAACGAGTGCGCGGTAAATCATTACACCAACTCACCGCCGAACTGGAGGACTTTGATGAGCTAATCGACAGCATCGAAGGTGAAGAAATCACACCCGAATTAGAAGCAGCCGTGCAACAACTACTCGAACAACGCGATAACACCCACGACCAATGGCTCATCAAAGTAGACAATTACTGCGCTGCCATCACCAACCGCCATGCTCTGAGCAAACAACGGAAAGCTGAAGCAGAACGCCTGAGTAAACTAGCCGCATCGGATAGCACACGGGTTGATTGGATGAAGCAACAACTCAAGAAGTGTCTCGAATCCCAGGGTGTGAAAAACCTGAGCTTACAGCGTTTCCACTTAACTATCAGCAAGAATGGCGGAGTGTTGCCCATCAAACTCGCTTGTGAAGTAGCACAACTTCCTCCCCAGTCTCAACGCATTGAGGTATCAGCCGATAACTCCGCTATCCGCAAAGCTTTGGAATCAGGAGATATCGAAGCTCAGGAAATTGCACAATTCGGAGAACGTGAAACCCACTTGAGTGTGCGGTAATCTTAGCATTAAAGCCTAAGAATATTCTGGGTGACAAAGCTAAATTGTCAAACTTAAATGTTAAAATATAAACAAAAATAATGGCAAAATAATGGCTACCGCTAGTGTAGAAAAAATAGTAAGTTAGAGGTGACACCATGCACTTTAGGTTTAGATTGCGCTCAAATGGGTTTAGATGAATGCGGAGAGTGCATCAATGAAGAAAGTTGCCACCACTACACAGAAGCTTGGAATTTGTACGAGATAGTGCTACTCAAAGGATTACCAGGAGCGGTGTATATATGCTGGCCTGGCAGAGATGCGAATACCGAATGGAGGAATGAGCAATGGGGATTTAAGCACCTCAATAACTGCGATTGGTTACACTACACAGCATCATTGAATACCTTTGCCCAGTGGCAACACGCCTATTACAAATTTAGCTCTAGAAAGAACACCAAGTACGTTCGCAGTGACTTATTTGATGAGTTTGAAGCGTTGAGAACGCAGGTAGACACGGAGTACGGGAAACGCCAAGAAAGCAGCGCTCTCATCCTATTTGAATAACAGAACACATAAAAATGACCAGAAACATTCACACATTCCTCAGAACGGCTTACTTCGTGAGATGCCGTCACCCTTCCCATCACGAACGATGATACACCTTAAAGCATCATAAACTTGAGGGCATCATTCAAGTTTGGTTCAACTCTTTTGAGCTGTTGGATGAGGCAGAAAAAGTTTTGAGAACAGAAGGGCTTGAACTAAAGATAACTTTGGCTTATCAATCTAACGACTGTTTTCTTTCGCTCGATTGTTAGATAGCTACTACACTCTTTGATTAATGGAGTCATAAAATATGCAAATTTTCTCATTGAGAAAGTACAATCCCATGTCTCATTCCAATCGGATGGTATCGCGCTCTGAGTATCCCTACCGCTATCACGACAATGTGTATAACTTCAAAAAAATGGTTTATCCAATCAACCCGTTTGAGGATGGGGTATGGATTGAAGCTAGTCGGGTTCCGCCTGAAGTGTTCGTGCAGTCTATTAAAGTAGAGTGGATTCTGAGAGATGCCAAAAATCCTTGGCTGAATGCCATCAAAAATGATTCATCAGAAATGATGATTCGTGTTGATGCCCAATGGATTAAAACATTTAAAATATCCCGCTGTTTGGGAGGTAACTAAAATGAAGTAACAACAAAATAAATAGCAATTAGTTGTTGATTATTGACTTAAACAACGGTAAATAGTGAATACACGAAAGGGCAAAAAACCAGCGTTTCCATGCCCTTTTACTTGAACAAGGAGGAATCATGTTAGGAACACACTTCATCGAACTACCCGTAGCGATGCCACCCATGTTACCTGAAATGGTGGGAGCCAGCAACACTCAATACTTTGCTCTTTACTATCAAGGAAGCAAAGCAACATGGAGCAACGGCAGGGCAATGGCTACATTCAGCTACTACGCCGTGTATGCGCCTCTAATCGAACACATAGCGCTAGCAATTTACTTAGAGCCTTACAACTTAGGTTCCGATGATGAGTTGCCAGAACACGCTATTTTATGCGACTGCGTTCGCAATAAGATGTATGTAGGTGCGTACAAAGAAATCGATTATTTCCTGTTACAGCAGCATCCCCATGAGCCGTCCCAGTTGACCGCCCAAGAGTTTGAAGAAGCCGTGAAAGCGGTGGAAAGTATGACCTTAGAGCAAATGCAGCGTTTGGGAATGTTCGAGATGTTCGGCAACACCAATCCCCAAGCGCGCCAACAAACCGTAGAGTTAGTGCATTGGCTAGACCAACAAGTCACCGAGGAATTGATACAGCAGTACATAGAATTGGCGAAGCGGGGCAATTACACAGCGATGATGGCACTAGAAACCCTCAAACGTAGAATGGCGGAAGCTAGGAAGCAACAACAGGAATTAGAGAAAAATTAAATTATCTATGCCGAGGAAGTATCAATATTACAGCCTCGGCATGGGTATAAAAAACACTGATAGTGTAGCGAACGCGGAGTTAGCCCATGAAACGCTCAACTTGGAGAGATGCTGCCATCCATAGCATTGCCAACGCTCTTTTAGAGTACGAAGCTCAATGCTTACTCCTGGGAGAATCAATAGAAGGGAAACTAGCTAAGAAATGGGGGGTATCAAAAGAGCGCTATCCCTTTGGATTTAGAGAATACAGACCGTACAGGATATGGCTGCAAGAAGTTGCCAAGATTCCCTATTTCATTAGCACGGGATGGCCTGCTGCATCTTATCCGGGGTGGCGTAACGGACTCTCAAGGCGCAACCGAAGATGCAATGCAGTCAGCGACGGACAGCTCAGCTTATTCTAAGCAATAGTCTCGCTTACTGCATTGCTTCGCTCAGAGACGCAGCAGATCGCTAATCTTGTCCTACCGCTACATCACAACCTTTGTGTTTTCTACGTTTACGGCGTTTGCACCTACCGCGGCGGGGATTGCAGATAGGGCAGAGCAAGCGGTTGTTGTGGAGCTTCTTTAGTTCCCGTTCCCGACTCCACCCCCCGCGCCAAGTCCTCACCAACACCAACTCCCGCCCTTGTTCCACCGCCGATGCAGGTGATTCGCGCTCCCACTTTGGATTTGTGTTCCCTCAACCGATCGCCGATGAGCAACGTATTTTTATAAATCTTGGGGATCTCAGCCAACTTGATTCTGAAAGAATAGTTGAACTGCTCCAAAACTTTCTAAATCTACCTAAATCTTGAGTAAAGTCTGAGATGGAAAACAGCTTTTCTAGATACCCCTCCTTGAGGCTGTGAGCTATCCACCACCCATGCTGGGGAACTTGCGTTGGCCAGGTAATGATGGATAGCAGTACAAGAATAAAGTTGTAAGTTTTAATGTTAGGGGTGAGGAAGTTCACAGCTTGAGTGGCTGCGGCCACCATCTCTCAATCACGAGGAAAAGGGGATGGATCAGGTAACTTTAAGGCAAATGGCGATGGCTACGCTTTCACAAGTTGGCATCCAATTTGATGAAGCTAACGTAAAGGCGGAGATTGAGGATAACTGGTTTCTTGGTAGCATTGAGCCAACCAATCAACTTTACTTTGTGCATTTGCTAGTTGACGGACAAGGGCGGGAAGAACGGGGGCGACATGGTTGGGTAGAGTTCAATTGGAAAGGAGAGGTGCTCCCGTTGGGATCTGCTGGAACAGGATGAATATGGTAACCAAGAAATTGCCAGCAGCAATGATGGGATTGAGTACGATCGCATGAATCCCCCTATCCGTAAGCCCATGCCCATTCGCTATCGACCGCTCTTACCCCCTCCAAGTCCCACACCATAAGGGCGGTAGTTAGTGCATATCGCTATGCCCTAACAAGTCTCCATCAGCCACCATTTCTGAGAGAAATGTCAGGGGATTGCTCATATCAGCAGCGAAACCAAGGATGGCGCGATCTCGATGCTCGTAAATTAAATCTCCCTGAGCATTAAACAAGAAAGTTGCGCCTCGTTGAGTGAGATAAGCAGCATTTGGAACATAGGTTTTCCAATTACTCAGCACTTCTCCCATATTCCGCAACCGCAAAGTTGCCAATTCAAATGGACGTTGAAAACCCTTGCCACCTGCCCACCGGAAAGTGGAGCCTTTGAGGGGTGGAAGAGGAAAAGCCTGGATAATTTCATCATCACCAATTAATTGAGGTGCTCTGGCGTCGCCTCGGTACCCTCTAAATACTTCTGCCAGAGTGCCAGGGCTACCAATCCCCGCACACATGAACAATAGATTCAGGTAAGCATTCACAGCAGCCGATAAACCGGGTAGTTTTAACGATAAACCTGGATACAGGTCAAGTTGTTGGTGCAGTTGACTGGCGGGATCTACAAACAAACAGTCGGTCGGAAATCCTGTATAGCCACAGAATCGCTGACCCGAGGAGAGTGAGCCAATTCCCACAGCTCGAATTGTTATCCCTTGTGCTTCAAGCCGTTGAGCGTCCCGTCGCAACCACCAAGCATATTCAAGGCTGTCGAAATCTCCCAATTGTGGCAAAAGCAGCACCAATTGCCTCGTAGAGGATTCGCAACCGCTGGCTGATGGGTAAAACGGCTCCATCACTCACCCGTTGGCGTTCGGTTTGGCTCAAGAGGGTATGGATATTCATCGGCTATGATCTATTGAGGAATTGGGAAAGTAGAAAATCATCAGTTTTTGAACAGACGCTTTATTCACATCAAATCGGGCTGCTGCTTTCCGAATTGATGTATCACCTGGTTGAGACGCTTTAACTATCCCGCTTGAGCTGGCAGGGTCTGTCTAGCTGTGCTACTTTACCACAGACGAGCCTCGGATGGGAGGCGATCGCCAATGCTCCTCCGGTTCGCAGACTCAATGAAATTGGTGCCGACAAGTGTGAAATATTTTAGCCGACTAACTGAAATAACCGCCAGTTCCCGGCATCTATAGGTAGTTTTTCGCTCGGGTTTCCCCAATAAAAAATACCGAGAGCAAGTGTAGCTCCCGGTATCAACTTTTCCAGTTCCGTTGTTGTTAAGTAAATCCAATTAGGGTCAATGAAAGGAAAATTTGCCTCACTCGATTAAGCACAGCTTTCTGCGTACTGAGTTCACCACTAAACACGCTTACCCCATCGTTATTGGTGGTTAGCCTGTCCCCAAGCGGGATTTGTTGAAGCTCCAGCAATTTCGGCCAAATTAATCTTGACGACTTTATTGCGGGCTTCAGTCACTTTGGGCAGCGTTAGCGTTAGAATGCCATCTTTGTATTCAGCTTGCACGGAGTCGTTTTGAATGTGTGCGGGCAAGGGAAGCACTCGGTGGAATTTGCCATAGCGGAATTCAGAGCGGACGCAGCCAGATTTTTCGTGTGTGTTTTCGTAGCGGCGTTCGCCAGAGATAGAAATTGCTTCGCGGGTGACTTGAACGTCAATGTCTTTGGGGTCAATTCCAGGCAGTTGCGCTTTTAATACGAAGTTGTCTCCAGCATCAACCAATTCCAGAGCTGGCATCCAAGCGGCTTCTGAGTGATCTCTCGCTGTTGCCCGTTGGTCAAAAACTTTATCGAGTTGCTGGCGGAGCGTTTCAATTTCTGCGAATGGTTGCCAAGAGCGCATCAACATAATCTGTCACCTCAAAGATTGGTAATGCTTTATAACGAAAGTTTGGGTTGAAGCTCGTTGCTTACAGTTATTATAATGCCGATTTTTTAGTGGTAACAACAGTCAGGAAAACCCTACTGGGTTGGTCGTATTTGCCAGAATTAGTGCGAAAGAATTAGGGGTAATTCGTAGTGAAGAAAACCGTACAAAGCTATTCCTAGAAACCGAAATGCTGTGGTAACGCCATGATGAACTTGCCGAGCGAACCCTGAACAACGCGATCATCGAGGGAAGTATCGCTGGTGTTAACCGTACCACAAGCGCGGTGTGGGTGATGTGTAGCAGGGTAAGGACGTGCAGATCGGGCGTGAGCGGCTTCCCCATAGCCATCGCTGTATGAGTGCGATCGCATAATCCCACTCTTAAAAACAAAGTTTTGATATAGCTAGCTGCGGGAGTGGGAGTCTCACATTAACGCCTCCACAAGCGGGGTGTTACCCACAGCTAGCTAATAAATTCTCCCAAGCAGTGATTTCAAGACAGCCAAGACACCTTCATTGTCTAACGACTAGCGTGCCACCTGCTTGAGAATGGCTAGTAAGGTGTGATGCAGAAACAGAAAGTAATAGATACCGGAAGCAGCCAAGCTCCCAACAAGCATCACTGGATCTTCCAGATACTTGGCTATAACAATGAACGCGCCCAGGAAGATTAACACAACCATAGCGGTGTGAGGGTCGAACATGAGGAAAAAGGCTCCTTTGTCTGAAACTATTGCAATCCAGCATAGGTACTCAGCCCTAGTGTCAGATGCAAAGCGATCCAGATTTGAAGTTTTGTTAAGCTCTGCGGTAAATGCCGCCTGCCTTATGCGTGCAAAGCAATTCCCCATTGTGCCACGCCCAACCGTGCAAATTGCGGCTAGCTGACACTCCTAAACTCAGTGCTTCCCACGACGATTTGTTGTAGGCAACCAATTGCTTGCTGAGCACTGGGTCATTTTTTGCCTCAATTTGGCACGTCCACAGAACCATCCCAATCCAAGAAAAACCAACTTTGTGCCAAACTAAGTTTGTTTTTAATCTCTGCTCCTCTGCCTTCTTAAGTTCTGGGTAAGTACCATCCAACTCGGATCGAGCTAGAAGTTGAGTGTACTGCTTACCCACTTGCCTCCACTTTTTCATCGGAACGTCATAGTAGGGTTCCAGGCATACAGAGAAAGAACTGTCCACATCTTCTTTTAAAGTCTCTGCAAATAAATCATAGGCTGATTGAAATGGATATTGTCTCAGGCTAGCTTGGTGAAAAAATTTGTACCAAAAATGGGCTAAGGGCTTGGAAAAATGCTCCACATAACCCGTCCAGATTTGGAGAAGTTCGTGGCGTTTTTTGACATATTTTTGGGCTACTTCGCAAAGCTCCCACCGAGATTTGTACTCGTTAACGCAGCAGTTCATTAACTCAGCTTTTCGTTGAGAAATCTCTTGCCGTTTTACAGCTTCCTCAAGTGGGTAATAGTCCTGAACAAGCCACTTTGATTTCCAGCACTCAGCCAAAAGAAGCTGGGTTTGTCTTGCTTTGTGCCATTCCTCTATCTGAGCTGGTGTCTTAGCTTGCTGTAGGAGGCGATCGCTGGGCAAGCTAGCTATAAGTTGGGCAATTTGCTCGTATATTTCAGGGATTTTTTGATTCATTAGATAATTCGGGATAAAGTGGAGGATTTCGGACGGCACAAACTAGGGGGGGATTGCGGGCGAGCGAGGAGGCAGCGATGGCTCAGCCCAGGCTTACGCCTACGCATTCGGGGAGTTTGGGCATGGCGGGTGGGTGGGGGGTTTTGGATTTAATTTTAGTTGGCTCCAAAACACCTATGTTGCTTGTTGAATAACTCTGTTATATCTCGGCTTTCGGCGAACAACATAGCCAAGTAAGGTCTTCTCAATACCTCTTATAAAATTTCAAAAACAAGCTGATTTCAAAAAATCTTCCAAGACGTAAAAGTCCGTACTGTCTAAGTCTCTAGGATAGATAACTAAAGTTAATTTTCTGGTTACAAACTCTTTCTTAGAAGCCACCACAAATGAAAGAATAATTAACTTGGCTAGTGCCATCCGAGGCAAGTTAGTACGAGCTAAGTCTGCTCCAATAACAGGGATAGCCACGTCTATCCCGTGACCCCTCCGACGCACCTCTTCCCAAAGATGACTCAAAGAATTCCAGATTTCGTCAGCGTTTGACTGAACTTTCAGATCGTTACCCATATAGCCGTAAGCTGTCCAGAAGTAGCGTTTGTCGGGGGAACCCAGCGCTATGGTAGTGCCGATTGGGTAGCGCCAAAACTTTCCCTTCTGTTTGTTAGGTTCTTTTGTACGTTGAGCTTGGTAGGTCTGCAAAGCAGCTTCGATGTCTGCATCTAACCTGGTACGGTCATCGCCATAAATGCGCGTGAGAAACTGGCCCTGCACGCTTGAAGGTTTGATCACTTCTCCTAGTTCCGTATCGAAGACATCATTAGCGCCTATGACTAAATGCCCAGGCTCGTCAAACAGATCGCCGAGCTTAATTTCTACAACCGAGTTGGGGGAAGACAGAGCTTGACACACCGACATACGGGGAAAATTCTGAACAACTGCGATCGCTAAGGACAGTGCTACCAGTCCAAAATAACCAATCCAGCCAAAATTCAGATACTGCGGAAAGAAGAATGCCCCAGGCTCAATTAATAGCCACAAAAGACCAAAAATACTGAGAAAAGAGCTGCCTATTCGTCTAAATCCGATTTGAGTTAAGAGTTGCAGGTAAACCATCGCTTCTAAAGCTTTTATCCTGGGTCTGGTGTACATTATCATTATCGAGAACAAATTTGCCGTAGAAGCCGAAAGTGTATGAGATGGAACAAAATTCCCGTTATTCTATACCTGCTCTATACTTATGATAAAAACCAATAGCTGAGGCACTGCTACCAGTTTAGCTTTACGAACGTCTGTTTATTTGTCTTTTTAACAGTCTTCTAAATCGAATATTATGCAATTAGATGTGTCGATAATAAACAATGTCGCAAGTAGATCTGCTAAAAATATTCCTGGCTTCACCGAGCGATGTAGCTAAAGAACGTGACTATGTAATAAAAGTCATTGATGAGATCAACCGTACCACAGCTCCTAGTAAAGCTGTGAGGCTAGAGGTAGTCCGCTCTGAAGAGAACGCCTTTCCCGGTTACAACCCTGAAGGCGGTCAAGCTGTACTCAACGCACAGATTGCCAACATGGAAGAGTATGCGTTGTTTGTCGGCATCATGTGGAACCGTGTTGGAACTCCAACGCCCCGTGCTGAGTCCGGAACCGTTGAAGAATTTGAGCGGGCGATCACAGCTTTTGAGCGCAAGGGGCAGCCTCATATCTGGTTTTACTTTGGAGAGGCACCCACACAGCTCAATACGGAAGGAGAATTGGAGCAACGGCGAAAGGTACTGAGCTTCAAAAACAAAATTCAACCTCGCGCTTTGATCCGCGACTACAAAAACCCCCCGAACTTTCGCGATCGGTTCCGCAACCATATAACGCTGTGGTTAAACGAGCGCCAAGCACCACTTACCCTCGAACGACTCTGGCAACAATTAGTAGATCGAGCCACTAAAACTGACAAAATGAAACCGGAGATTGCTAATAATTTGGGTATGTGGAATCCTGCGCCAAAAGTACCAAGAGGCACACCGTTCCACTTCGTAGTTAATCTTCCGACTTCAGGTTACTTGATTCTGCTGGAGAAGAACCCTGAAGGGCAAATTTGGTGCTTATCTCCGTCTTGTTTAGCACCGCCGTTACGTTTAGAAGCAGGACAGGTGAAATTACCATTAGTTTATCAAGATACTTTTACAGCAGATAGTGTGGGTAGAGAGCAGATGGTTGCAATTATTGCCCAGGCCAAGCTTACTTTAGGTTGGTTGCCAGAGAGTGATGATGAACCTTTGGAAATGCGGAAGGAGCATTTAACTGAATTACTGGAGTATTTGGAAAGTAGTTCGGAAGTTCAAGTTTTATTTGCGGAATATCGAGTCACAGAATAATTGATTTTCTAAAGATCGAGAGTTAAAGAGATGGACAAACAACAACTCCCAAAATATATCAATTTAATTCAGCACTTGTTGAATTGTCCCGTTGGGGGAGAAATGGAGATTTTGCAAGCTAATTGCCTCTTGATTAACAACGGCTTAATTAGAGTGATGCAAGAGGGACAAATTAGTGTATCATACAATGATAACAAGAATAAAGATTGGTTAATTTCTTTCTCAATCGAGTTGATAAATAATCTTGAAACCTGGAATGAGTTAAACGAAAAATCCATCGAATTTCTTAATCTAGGAAACTACAAAAATGGGATTATATTTGCCCACACGGCACTAGAATTAACCAAAAGAATTGGTGGAGATAAAAGCCCTTATGCAGCAACTAGCTTGCACAATTTATCTGTTCTCTATCAAGCTGAAGGTTCTGTCAGCAAAGCTGAACAAAAATGTGTCCAATCGTTGGAAATCAGAAAATTACTTTTTGATAAACAAGATCGTGATGTGGCAATTAGTTTAAATACTCTAGCAACAATCTACTCATCTCAAGGACTATTTAACAAAGCTTCTAAATTACTAATGGAAACATTAGAAATTAGAAAAAATATCTACAGAAAAGAAAATACTCATGTAGCAAATAGTTTAAATAATTTAGCATTTGTCTGGAAAATTCAAGGACGTTATGCAGAAGCCGAACAGTATTATATCGAAGCATTGTCAATCAGAAAAACTCTCTTTGGAACTCAGCATCGTGATGTGGCAAGTAGTTTGAATAATTTGGCAAGTCTCTATTTAGCCCAAGGACATTATGCAGAAGCCGAACAGTATTATATCGAAGCATTGTCAATCAGAAAAACTCTTTTAGGGAA
This sequence comes from Microcoleus sp. A003_D6, assembly GCF_036702825.1. NCBI lineage: Bacteria > Bacillati > Cyanobacteriota > Cyanophyceae > Oscillatoriales > Microcoleaceae > Microcoleus > Microcoleus sp. A003_D6. The sequence continues at coordinate 37,307 of NZ_JAUBWA010000015.1, forward strand.
TGAGCATCGTGATCTAGCAAACAGTTTGAATAATTTGGCAAGTCTCTATTTAGCCCAAGGACGTTATACAGAAGCCGAACAGTATTATATCGAATCATTATCAATCAGGAAAACTCTTTTAGGAAATGAGCATTCTGATGTGGCAAGCAGTTTGAATAATTTGGCAAGTCTCTATTTAGCCCAAGAACATTATGCAGAAGCCGAACGATATTATCTAGAATCATTATCAATCGAAAAACGCTTGTTTGACTCAGAACATCATAATATAGCTACTACCTTAAATAATTTAGCAGAACTATATCGTCGTCAAATATATTATGATTTAACCGAAGAGAAATATCTTCAAGCTTTGAATATGAGAATATCTTTGTTTGGCACAAAACATATTGATGTGGCGCTTGTTTTGAATAATATCGCTAAACTGTACTACGACCAAGGAAGTTTTACAAAAGCTATAGAAACTTTTAACGCTTCGATTCAAATTTTAAAGAACACGTTAGTAGAGACGCATTATGACGTAGCTTCTGTTTGGAATAATTTAGCAATTTCATTAGTTGCTATTGATTGTAATGAAGAAGCCTTATTAAATTTATCTCATTCAAATATGATTGAAGATAAAATCATTAGCAATATATTTGGATTTAGCTCAGAGCGTGACAGATTAATTTTCTTGAAAAAAATTAGAGGTGATTTTGAGGGATTTCTGTCCCTTGTTCACAGTCATCTCGCAAATTCTCCTGAATCGGTAAAATCAGCCCTAAATTTAATCTTCAAACGCAAAGGTCTAACTGCATCGGCACTCGCCGCACAAAACGAAGCCTTATATAGCGATCAATATCCCCATCTGACTGAACACTTCCAAAAACTCCGCGACTTAAGCGAACAAATAACACACTTCACTTTTTCCATCCCACAAACAGAAGATTTCATCACTTACCAACAACAATTAGCACAACTGCAAGCCGAACATAATAGCTTACAAAAAACCCTGGCATCCCAAGTACCAGAAATCAAATTACAAGAACAACTACCTAACTGTAGCGATGTTGCATCAGAGTTGCCAGCAGGTTCAGTTTTGATAGAGTTTATCCGCTTTGATATCTTCAATTTTAAAGCAATTCCAGCAAAAGGGGAAGGACAATGGCAACCCGCCCGCTATCTCGCTTTCATCTTACCTGCAGGACAGCCAGAATCAGTAGAGATGATAGATATTGGAGAAGCGGAATATATTGATAGCTTGATTCGAGAATTTCGAGAGTTGAGAACTCGCACAGGAAGTAAGGGTGGGATGTGGAGTCCCACTCGCAAGTTAAGTTTCAAGCAATACGATCCACAAGCTGGCATCAAACTACGACAAGCCATATTCGACAAACTTCGTCCCGCACTCAAAGAACACCAGCATTTAATTATTGCCCCAGATGGAGAATTGAACCTAGTGCCATTTCAAATTCTTCCCAGCGACGACACCGGGGAAAAAATGCTGATGGATGAATTTATCGTCAGTTATCTGACTGTCGGACGAGACATACTGCGACAGAAAATAGAGACAAAACGCTCTGCATCTCTCAATGCGTTAGTATTTGCCTCTCCGAATTTTGACTTGAGTGCAGAAAGTGTTACTTTTGATGCAGCACCAGAAAAAAATACACAGACAGCCAACTTGCGGGAATGTATTGCTAACAAACCCTTAAAATCTGCTGTAGGTACAAATATATTGGGAGAACGAATTGCACAAAGGTTAAAAGTGGCTTCTTATCTGGGAAACGAAGCACTGGAAAGCTACTTTAAACCCCTTAAATGTCCCCGCATTCTGTTAGTAGCCACTCACGGTGTATTTTTACCTAACCAGCCAGAAGAGTCCTCCCCAAATTTTCCTGATCAAATGGAAAGTAGTTTATTGCAGCGCGATCGCTTTTTTGGTCGAGTAGAAAATCCGATGCTGCGTTCCGCCCTCGCTTTAGCCGGAGCGAACACTTGGGCAAAAGGAGGCAAACTTCCCCCAGAAGCTGGGAAAGGAATCTTATTTGCTCAGGACGTAGCTGGACTTGACCTCTGGGCGAATGAAATTACCGTCCTCTCAGCCTGCGAGACAGGCCTTGGGGATGTAGCTATTGGGGAAGGAGTATTTGGGCTGCGACGGGCTTTTACCGTTGCTGGAGCGAAAACCCTGATAATGAGCTTATGGTCAGTGAATGGCTGGGCAACTACCCTGCTCATGGAACGGTTTTTTGATAACTGCGAAGCAGGATTAGGTCGCGCCACAGCCTTGCAAGAAGCTCAGAATTACTTGCGAAATATCACAGTTGGAGAATTGCAACAATTTGAACTAGGACGAGAAATTCTTAAAGATGAATTCAATAATGGTAGAGAATTAGATGATGCAATTTTAGCTCGTCAAGCTGAAGACAAACTTCTGGCGCATCCTTATTATTGGGGAGCTTGGATTTGTCAGGGAGATACGACATCCCTGCCATTTACAGCTTGCTCGTAAAGTTCAATTCTCCAACTCCGTTTATAGACTGAGCCAGGATTAGAGCAAGAATCTGACTTGCTTTTAAAGCCCATACCATACAATTAGATGTATAGATCGAGGACCAATGCCACAAGTAGACAAGCTAAAAATCTTTCTTGCTTCGCCAAGTGATGTAGCTAAAGAGCGTAAATATGTAAAGGAAGTAATTGACGAAATAAACGGTACCATAGCTCCCAGTAAAGGCATTTTCCTTGAGGTAGTTTGTTCAGAGCATACCTTTCCAGGCTACGGTCAGGATGGTCAATCTGTACTCAATAAACAGATTGGCACAATGAAAGAATATGAAATATTTATTGGAATTATGTGGAGTCGAGTCGGCACTCCAACCCAACGTGCTGCGTCGGGAACTATTGAAGAGTTTAGACGAGCAGTTAAAGCTAATAAAAACTATGAAAAACCTGAGATTTGGTTTTACTTCCGAAAATTAGAAGCATATTTAGATACAAAAGAGAAATTAGAACAGGCAGGGAAGGTAGTGACGTTCAAGAAGGAAGTTCAGTGCAAGGCATTAACCCACGACTACAACAACCCCTCAAATTTCCGAGATCGTTTTCGTCAGGGCTTATTGCGGTGGTTAAATGCACGTCCAAACAAAACACCTCGACCTCGTACCGCTGCTGCGAACCGAATCAAAAAGTCATCTGTAACGCCTACTAATTCGCAATCACCGACTGCGGGAGAGAATAAGCCAAAAAAATCAATTTCGACTTCGCCAGCAGAACGCAAAAGAAAACCAAGCGCAACCTCGCCGACGAAAAAGCGATCGCCTGCTGGTTCTCGCTCTACAGCTCGTACAACAAAAAGCATCAGCAGTTCGGAGGCGTGGGTTATGTTGAATCACAATTTCTTTTTAACCGAATCCGTTGATACTCAAGCCAATCAAACCGTCACACTCCACATTTCACCTACCAATCCAGAACAGGAAGCTGCCTTACGTAATTTGCAACCAGAGCAGCCTTACAACAAAAAGCAGATTGCTTATGCTTACCAGAATGATGCAGCCATGATGCAGGTAGAGAGTGTTCTCTCTAAATCTATTAAAGGCAAAACCATTTTAATCGTTACTTTAGGTCGAGAGCCCAACTTACAGAGAAGCTGTATCGAAATCAATTTTGATGGTTGCAGTGCCGATAAAATTGCTGATTTACGCGCTCGTCTTTTATTGCTTAATGAAACCCCTTCTATTCAGAAAAACAACAATTTTTCGCATTTTCATTCTGTGGTTGAAGGAGGTTATGATAATGCTATCAAAATCGATAAAAACATCTTTCCTGATTTGTGGAACAAGCTGAAAGAGCAGCCCAATCACTTCTTATTTCAGGCACGTCTTGTAGCAGTTTATTACTTAAAAATGAGCCGAACTGTTGAACACATATTGGAATTGAAACTTGGTCTAATTAAGGGCAATGTTATGTCTGTTCAGTTTCGCGGGCAAAGAAAATCCCCCTCCATCAATCAAGAACCTGTCGTTATTCAGTTTCAAGGTAGTTGCCCTCTAAGTGGATGAGTAAAAAACCTACAAAGTCAAATTTAAGAAAAATGCGATCGCAATTCCTCACCTCACCCCGCTAATCGCCTCCACCTCAACATCACTGAGCACTTTGGCTTCCATCCCGTACAAATCATTCAGCACTGCCTTGACGTTCGGAAACGCAAAATACTCCGTCAGCTTGCCAATGCGGTAATTAAAAGCTTTGTACCGGTGTTTGAAGTAAAGCTCCACATTCCCCCGGTGTTCCCACAATCCTAGTAAGTTGACAACCACATCCGAGTAATGCGCTCTCACATCCCGCTGCACTTCGGCGATTCTCTCCTCAATCAATCGAGTCGTAACCCCAATTTTATAGAAGCAGTGACCCTCCGCTTTGACCTCAAGAAAGTAGAGCGAGTTCACCAGAATCCGACGAAGCTGTGCTCGATAAATCTGTAAATCAGCCAAGCGTTCATCCAAGCAAGATAACCCCGCAGCTTCGGCCACATCTACAGAGCGCTCTAACTTCATTAACTCGTCGAGCAGCAAAGGTTCCTGTACTCGGTTGAATAACGCCAGGGGAAGCGCACCTACTGGAATTTTGCCGAGGTTTGTGAATTGATAAGAGCGATCGCCCTCCGACTCTAGCAATCCTTTCAATTGCCACCGAAAGTTTACCAAATCTTTGGGAATCGATCGCTTTTGGACCCCGTACTCTTTCCACAGCACTTTCAACTGTTCTAGTTCATCACCCTTGAGTTCGATGTTGAAATTATTGTAGAGGGGCAGCGCGGGGAAAGCTTTGGTTTTAATCCGCTGCGAGACTGGTTTACAAGTTTCCCCGGTGTGCGCGAAGTGATGTTCTTTCACTGACCCCTTTTTCGCTGTCAATCCGCCTCCGCAGTAGAGACAAGCGAGGTTAGTTTTTCCGCGCACAACCTCATCAATGCTCGTCAGTTCACCGCTGAGAGCAACACCAAATTTAAGCCACATTGTCAACAATTCTCCTTTCAGCAGGTTTCGCAGGTGCACCCGCTAACGTATTGAGGATTCTAACAAATCTAGGGGTTAGGGCTTCTGCCTTGGGAAAGAAAGCGATCGGCATTCCATTTGGGATGCGTGACTTTAATCCTTGCATCCAAAATCTAAAATCTAAAATCTAAAATCTAAAATCTAAAATTGCTCGTCACCAATCGGGAATTTCTTGGGCCGAGGAGTCTGCTTGGGCTTGTGACAGTTGGTGAGTGGGCAACGGATTTTCTGGGGTTGGGGGAGCTAAATCAGGATATATGATTTTCCTGACGTAGGAAAGGGTAGACAACGCGGAGACGGCACCCCTTACTTGGTCGGGCCGCACTTCTAGATATTTCTGCAACTGTTCTAAGTTGCGGTGGCCGCTGATTTCTTGAATAATCCGCAATGGGATACCCGCGTTGCTCATCTGGGTGAGTGCCGTCCTTCTGAGGCTGTGGGTAGAAGCGCCGATGATGCCAACTCGTTCGCAGGCTTCTTGGAATAGGTGAGAGGCGGCTTCCGGGTTCGCGTGTTTCCAGCGGTGGTTGAGGTGGCGGCTGGGGAACAGGTAGGGGTGATCGGGATGCTTGTAGGTTTCTAACAGCAGCCTCAACTCTTGAATGATCGGGATAGTGCGGGTGCCGAGCTTGCCTTTGGTGTTGCCCTTGCGGATGATCATTTCTGAGCGAATGGCACCCGCCGGGGTGAAAACATCGATGACTTTCAAGCTGCACGCTTCCGCTACTCGGCAAGCGGTGTACAGACAAATCCCAAACAAAGTGCGATCACGATCGGTTTGCAAACCATCGTTGAACAGCAGTTCGATTTCCTCTTGGGTAAGGATTTTTGCTTGTCCGTGTCCCTCAATCTTCATGCTTGGTGTATACCCGACCTGACGCTTGAAAGTCTGGCATATTTGTTGCATTGCTGCACCTGTCTGAGGGATTTCTTAATGCGGCGTTCTAGGAATCAGCAAGTTTGGTTCTGGCGATGGCAGTTCGGGTGTCGATAGCTGCTATAGCGTGTTTAAATAGTTAAAATTTGGCTTAGGGTAAGATGTGCTGTGGAAAGTTATAAAGTCATGCTGGAAAACATAAAAGGCTTTTGCGAGCGTCTTGATTACGACCCGAGTAATGGATATTGGCTTGCTGTTATAGCGTTACCAGATTACTTTGAGAGCTTGGAGATATACATTGCTGGTGATGCGAATGGGCTTAATCCAACTCTCGAAAAAGCAGTAGTTCGCGTTCTCAACAACTTTAGTACCGTTGAGTCAACAGTCAAAGCTTATTTAGTTAACATAAAATCAGGTACTTTTTTTAAAGGCGGAGTCAAAGATGGGATTCTTGAGTTAAATGATTGTTACAAGACTGAAAGTGTCTGGGACATCATGTGGCTGAATTTTTGCGATGTTGATAAACCCGATCAATATGAGGTGGTTTGCACTGCCGATTCAAGCTTGCCGTTTGGACATAGCTGTTGCCTATGGATTGTAACTTTATGCAATGATACTCCTATTTCACACTACGGTAATTTTTGGTAAGGCGTGGATAAGTGGTGATTCAAAACATATAGTATCAACCTGAGTTCGCAATGGCGGTGTCTATATTTTCTTATTCCGCGATCGCGGAAGCGGCTTAGGGGGAGGGAATATACATTTATCACGGCGCAAGCCCAATGGTTCTTCTTTGGAGGTGAATGAGTAATTGCAAATATAGCCCCTACCTATTTACTATCCCCAAAACGCTCGCACCCAATATGCACCTGCCACTCCACTACTCTAGTAGATTCTGCTAACATACCATCCAGGGCGCGGGGACTGCTGTTAACAATCTTTTGAGCTTCTTCCACATTTTCTGCCTGAATCACCCAAAGCCCTGTTCCATCATGGGGAAAAAAGGGACCACAGCACAGTAGTATTCCTTTTTCCTGTTGTTCGCGAAACCAAGCTAGCTGATTTGGGTCGTGTTCTGGGTGAGCGATTTTGTAGTCGTAATACTCTGGAATGGTTGCTACAACAACGGCAAAAAGTTTAGACATAATGCTTGCCCCAAACTGAGAAAGTTCTAATCAAAGATAGCATAATACTTCAATTACTTTTGGTCGCACCCGCACTATTGCCATTTTTGAGTAAGTGATTGAAGCGGAGCCTATGCAATGCCTAATTCTCTATTTTACTCACGCACAATGAGATAGCCGCGCGTCTTTTTAGAACTTGAATCAGTAGTATTCATCGCTTTCCAAAGATTCTCGGTAGAAGCCCATACAGGCGGGTATTTATAACTGGCTACATCTTCAATCAAAAACCGATCGCTTGGCTCGTGATAGGCAGCAAGGGGAGAAATATGCCCGCTTTTACCCTGACCCAAAACAGAACGTTGGTAGTTCACGATTATATAGTCGCCAGAACGGGTAAGGTTGGCTTTAGCTTGGCTCCGAAATTGATTAAGCGTCGTCTCCGAGGCATAGTAGACTTCAACTTTGACGTTGTGACTTCTGAGCAAAGCTGCTAATTCATCAAGAGTCATCCCCGAAAAAGTGACGGCATAAGAAGAACGGATGCTCTGGGTTTGACCGTCAAAAAAGGTGTCTTGAGTGAGGGGGCGATATCCCTGTCTTTTGCTGCCGAGTGCATTCAGAACCATCACACTGCTAGCCACACCACAATAGGCGGGACGTTTTTGGGTTTGAATGTGGGTGCTAAGCGGTTGAAAATCCTGTTGGCTCTGGCTCTGGTTCAATAGCTGTTGTCCTTCTGGTGACTCTAGGGAAACTAAAGTTTTGGGAAGTGGTAGTCGCTCAACAGAAGGTGGCGAGAAGAGTTTCCAGGTAAAAACGCTTAAACCTGTGCCAAAGATTAGTAGAATACCTCCTCCAGCTTTTATTAGTCGCCCTCGCCATCGGTGATTTCTCGACTTTTGATTATTTAAGTCCATATCATCATCTCTCCCAAGAGCTGTTGTGTAAAAATGTCTTAGTCATAATTTCCCCTTGAATAATTAAACATTACACTGTCTAAACCTTGCCATCTGGTTAATAGCTCTGGTAACTATTGCCTTTGCTTTGGACATCATTATAGCAAGTCTTTTCATGGTTAAAGTTTCATGATAATTAAGAAAAAATATCCTTTTTATAAAGCAGTCTGAAAAACTTAGATTTTGTAATATAATTTGGAAATCCATGCAGTTTCACTCTCCTTGCATCATGCCGCCAATGCCAACAGTCACAGTCCAGTCAGGATACAAGCCACAATCTATTGATACCAGCATTGAAGCTGACGTGCTGATGTTTCAGCTATTGCGACAGTTAACGCCCCAACAAAAAGTACAACGGACTTGCGCTTTCAATCAAGGAGTGCGAAGGCTGGCAATATCTGGAATAAAGACCCAGTATCCCAATGCTACTGAGGCAAAAGTTCGGCAAGAATTTATTAAAAGGTGCTTAGGTGCTGAGTGGATAGAAGTTTTATCAGACAGTAAAGATTGGGGGGAACTCGTGATTGCAGATCCGATCGACTTAGCGCAAAAAATAGCCAGCATCTTGCTACCGCTGAATATTCCCTATGTGGTGGGAGGTTCGGTGGCAAGTTCGCTGTTGGGAGAAAACAGATCTACGCAAGATTTGGACTTAGTGATTGATTTGGAAGCCCGAACCGCACAGAGGTTAATTGATGCCATGTCAGGCGAGTTTTACATCAGCGAGTCGGCTGTGAGTGAAGCAATTGCAAAGTCAAAAACAGCACCACGCGAATCATCGTTCAATGTCATCTATTTGCCTTCGATGGAGAAAGCAGACATTTTTGTGATGAGCAGCGATGACCCTTTTTCGGCTTCGGTGATGAGTCGTCGCCAGCTTCATCCGGTTAGCGGTTTAACAGAGGAGGGAATCTATATCTACTCGCCCGAAGATATCGTCCTGCAAAAACTCAGTTGGTACCAACTAATTCCTGGCGGTTCCCAAAAGCAGTGGAGGGATGTGTTGGGAGTTTTGAAGGTGCAAGGGGAACGACTCGATCTCGCTTACTTAAACCAGTGGGCTCTTACACTCCAACTAACAGATTTGCTCTCTGGAGCGTTGCTTCAATCAGGGTATTAAGAGTTGGCAATTGAAGATGAAACCAAACAACCAACAACGTGCTACTGCCAATAAAATCAAAAAGTGGATTCAAACCACTCAAGAAGTTGAAAAAACTCGATTTGCCATACCGATAACCAGGCTGACGAGTATCAAAAGTCTGTGTGTTGATGAAGTTGCTGCGGAAAAGTTTGGGCTCTACATTGCTCGACTGGTGCAGCAACAGATTAATCTGGCGAATTGTCCAGAACATTTCACGGATGAAGAATGGGAACAGCAAAAACAATTAGTGGATGAAGCGATCGCACTGATGGACAGTTACCGAGAAAACCCTAGTAACGAAAGCCGACAATCTTTGAAAAGCTTATTGAGAGACATTGATGGGGTGCAAGGGGATGACTACCGGAATTTTAGGTGGACAACGGTGCGCTTTGTCCGCAGCGGAGATTTACTCAAGCTAGAATATGCGCTGCGGTGTTTCGTAGAGCCAGATTTTCCCTATTGGGTTTACAAGTTAGCTAGAGAATATGTAGAAGGTTATGGATTGCAGTCGGGTTCGGGTATCGTTGCTGAATCAGTACCCATGTTGTTGGAAGTAGCAGAATTTTGGTGTCAGTATTATTTCAATCAGAGTTTGAACGAGAAATTTCCCGATGGGGGCGATCGCTGCGTTCGACCCAACCCGTGAGAATTTTCAGGTGCAGATTGAGGGTTTGTTAAGTCTGCAACCCCTAAGAGTGTCAAAACCCGTGCCATTAAACTAAATATCGCCCGATTCACACTTTAGAGTTCTTTGGTATTTTGCAAGCGTAAGAAATGCAGTCGTTCCGATGCTTCACCAGCTACAATTGTTACTTTATCTGGCGCAACGTCGCAGGAAAATGAGGCACCATCTCCCATGAAAGTAGCGATCGCCTCTCCACTTTCTCTCATCCCAGACTTTGAGCGTGTTAACGAAGTTAGTCAATTGAGTGGCCGTGACTTTGACCCGGTGAATAAGACTTTGCGGATATGGGGTAAGGGACGTGGCACTAAGTCGGAAGTAGTGGACTTGGGAGCCGTGACTGTTCAAGCGATCGCCGATTGGCTGGAAATTAAACCAATTCGAGCCGGGGAAACTGACCCCTTATTCACAGCGCTTGATTTTCCTAACTGGGACATCGGTTAATCGGCGACGGTATCCCCAAGATTGTTGTCCGTCACAGCGAAAAAGCTAGTATTAAAAAGCAGATGTCCCCTCACCGCATCCAACACTCAGTTATCACGGCGGCACTGGATGCGACGGATGGGAATGTGCGGAAGGTTCAGAAATTCATCAGCAGGCACAGGAACCTCAACACGCTGATGATTTACGATGATAACCGGGGTCGTGACCAAGGAGATGTTACCGATTTATTGGATGAGATGTTTTAGTCGATCGAACAGTTACATACTTGGCTTCAATAAAAAGCGAGCGCATTAATTGAGAACTCGACATCTAAATATTTTGGGCAAAGGTAAGGTTACCCCTGGACAAACTAAAACTGCGTAAACTAACCCGTTGCAAAATTGAGAGCCAAGTAAAGGTTAAATAGGTATCTTTAAAAGCACCAACTTGTTTATGAATAAAAGTAGCGAATTAAGTAGGATAAAAAATGAGTAGTGGATTTTTTTTCTGGCTTTGTTATGTCAAATTACTGGTGTGTGAGCCAGATACAAACTCCTGTCGGTGGAATTTAGTCTATTGCTCACTTCCTGCAAAAGTCTGTTCTGATTTACTGGGTTTTCAGAATGAAAATTTAAAAATAATTGCTATTTTTAAATTTCATCCTATGAATCATTGTGCCATTGCAGAGATTGATGAACCTGAAGAGCTTAAAGACTCAATAAAGGTTTTAATGGTTGGAGATAATTTGTTAAATTTTACTGTGGCAGCGAGAATGTTAATGTTAAAATCTAATTTGGTTGCATATTATGGGTTTGACGTAGAAACAGCAATGCAAATCGCAGCTAACAAACAAGTGAATATAATTATAATCGATAAGATGTATTCAGGTAAATACAATGATAGACGAGTAGAGGGGATGGAGATTGTTCAAATGTTAAAATCTAATCCAGAAAACGCACAAATTCCCGTTATTTTAAAATTGTGTGGTCAAGTCATGGTAGGCGATCGGGATAGATACTTAGCAGAAAGTGGTGCTGACGATGCCATTCGGTTAGACCCTGCTAGTTGGGACTTCCTTATCGAAAAAATAAAATATAACCTCTCTGTGAAGGATTGCAGTCAAAACACGACAATTAATTTAGACAACAGATTTAACAGTTCCCAGCCAGTTAAAATACAAAAAGAATCAGTATTAGAGTTTCTAGCATTCAAAATATACCAACTCATTATGATAAGCGGTCAAGTTATTTTTTTAATTTTTGCTTTTTTACAACGCTACAAGAAAATATTTAGAAACTGATGCAAATAACTTGTTTAATTTTAATTTATGGGTTAACTCATTTGTCACAACCATATTGCCTAGGGTAAACAAAAAGTTCAGCAACTTATCTTTATCCTTAACGACCAGATGCACTCTTGAAGCCAAGGAAGCAGTCAACCAATGTTTTGCCCCCTGTTGCCAGGTTCTTGAATACTTTGTGTAACTGAATGCGACAGTTATGGCCGACCTTGAGACTGGTGAAATCCATAAGACTGATACTCCTAGAGGTGCCTGAGAGAGCCTTGCATGAGAAAACAAGCCAGAGCGATGCCTGTAAAGCATGGCAACGTCAATTTGGCGAGCGGTTTCCCTGTAACTTATCGTCAGACAAAATAACTAGATTCTCCGACGTTTTAGGTGAGTTATATTGAGATAACAGACTGCGAACTCAGTAGCAAAGGAAAGATACGGAGTTCAGGAGTTAGGAAGGCGATCGCTATGTGAAATTTATCGGAAATAACAAGCTTAGCGACAAGGAAAATTAAGCAGCTTGGAAGGGCAATAGCAAAGTTAAACGTTTAGTTTCCGATACCATATTGCGATTGCCGATGTACGCGGTTTTGCGATCGCCGAACCTATCCGTTTTAGGTTAAGTTACTTCTTATCTGCGAAAGAGCTTGATTCAATCCCTCACTGTGAATCCAGCCCACGTAGCCGCCATAAATCATTCTGCCATCGGGAGCGGCTAAAAAAATGTGGTCAACGCCGACGGGGTTCTTCCAAGCCCTAACCGCCGTCCCATCCCTGAGCCTGATTATTGGACGGGAACTTTTAAAATCCCTGTGGTGTGCTGGAGTCATGCCTGGAACAGCTTGTAAAATAGCGATCGCCGAGCCTGTGATATCGTCCATGTTAGTAACGATCGTCGCTGCCGCACAACCGCACCCATCCGTCACCGTCATTTGAAGCCTTTCCTTAATGTCGCCGTCAAACAACGACAATTTCTCAATCTCTTCTAAAAGTTTGCCGTGCGGTTCGGATAAGCGCCTTTGACAATAAATCGCTGTCAGCAAGTCCTCCAACCCCACTTTTGTCAGAGCATCTGCAATCAATCCTGTCAAACCTAGCACGGCAATGCCTCCTAACATTCCTGCGGGGCCACCCAGAAATGCTAAAGCTGCTGTAATCGCGGCAGCTCCTGTAAAACCTGTCGCAGCCATCGTCACCACCAGGATGACACCGGGTAAACCCAAACCAGCTACTTTCTTGACGACTTCATCCATTTTACGAACCTTTGCTATTGCTTTGGGAACCTTACCAACCGCTTGCGGGCAGGGAACACCTGCTAGCGCAACAAGTTATTTATTCTAGATTCTTGCATTTACTGCCTTGCTGCATCAATCTGTGGATTTTCTTAACGCGGTAGCTGAGTTCAGGGGACGTTTGAAGAAAAGGCAGTTGGCAGTAAGGCATTAAGATTTTGGCGATCGCTATTACGAACAGCTTTCTATGTACTCAACTTCAGGAAGCTTACCCGACCTAAAGTTCCCAACTTTATTAATGTATGTCACAAAAATGATACGGTAGTTTTTGTCAGTCGCATCTTTAGGAACAAAAGTTATATATTTTCCATTACGCGATGGACTACCAACATAATGGTGTTTACTCATTTTAATTTGTTCTAGATAGAGTGAAAGAATCCTTTTTTCATTATCCCCAATCTTAGCGCCTTGGATTGTAGTAACCCCCGCGTTGGTAATATCTCTTCTGGCAATGCGCCCTTTTGTAAGCATAAAAGTGTATCCGGCTTTTCTTCCCATCCAGGGGCGAACCAGGTCTAGACGGTCAAGGAGGGCGAATGGGGCATGAACCGTTTGAGTAAAAACGCAGAACACTGCGGTTCCGTCGAGTCACCGTCGAGAGGTTTTTACCTGTTAAGCTAAGAACCGGATCTGTCAAATAAAAGCTCGGAGTCTGGTCATGCTTCAAGTTGCTTGTTACCCCATCAGGCAAAATAGAAGCACTTTGATAAGTTTGCTCGTGATAAATAGCTCGACCTAAAAAAGCGTAATATAGATAGAGTTTACTAGATAGAGATTAACAGAAGCTATGAAATCCAAACATTTTATCAATCTGCACAAAGCACTCACCTTTCCATTTATTTTGACGCTGATGTTCGTTTACCAAAATTTTCAAGTGGGTGCTTGGGTTTATCTCGCTCTGCACGGTACTTATGGTTTGTTGTGGCTGCTCAAAGACCAGATATATCCTGATAAACAGTGGGAACAAGAAATCTCTGTTGGAACTGGAATATTAGGCTTTGTGTCAGTTAGCCTCTATTGGATAGCACCTTTTATTTTGATTAGCAGCGGCTCACAACCACCTCTGCCGTTAGTAGCAGCAGCAATCTCCATAAATATTATCGGTGTCTTTCTCGCCTATACTGGCGATGCCCAGAAGTATTACACACTTAAGTACAATTCGGGACTAATAACTGAAGGATTTTTTGCCAGATCGCGCAATACGAATTACTTAGGAGAAATCCTAATCTACGGATCGTTTGCGATGCTAGTTCAGCACTGGCTACCTTTTTTAATTCTGGCAGCTTTTATTGCGGCTATTTTTATTACTCACATGAGAAAAAAAGATATTTCGCTTTCTCGATATCCTGAATTTGCCGACTACAAAACTCGGTCTGGGCTTTTACTACCTCGACTATTTGGATCGGCGACTCTCGAACCAAAAAAAGACAACTTAGCTGATAAAGTTGGTCAAATATAGTAATTTAGCTTCATTTGCGCCATCGTAGGGTTCTAGTGGAACGGTGCACAGATTCAGACATATTCACCCTAAACCTGACTGTTGTTTCTTTGTCCGGTGCTTGCAGTTTGCTCATTAAACTAGGCTTGATTGAATGGGAACTGGTTCTGGTGCAGATGCGAACGGCTTCAGTTCTCGCCAAAAACCAGCCATCCGGGGTGTCATTTTCCTTGCCCTCTACACCCTTATTTGCTCAATTCTAAGCAATTCAAAAACAGGTTTACAACAAGTTGGTACTGTACGCTACAAACCAGGGATACGCTGTATCTCCTTTTAGCAGTTACCAACTTGTTGTGATGGAATAGTTTTTTGAGAGGATCAGAAAAATGAGGTGGTGGGGACTCATCACCTTCAACCGACAAGGGCCGTGGCATCGCCCTCCACTACGCTGCCGATCGCATAAGGGGCGATCGCAACCATCACCAGCAGCAAATGCTGAAGCTATCACGCCGACTGAGAATCAACACCGATACACTCACGGCTTTCCCCAAGCCCTAAATCACATCTGGCAATTCATCTTCAACAAACCGCAAGCGCGGATATCGATAAACAGCAACTGTTACCAGTATGGCTACAATTTCCATCGTAATAAATAGCAAGCCAATACCTCGACCCGGCCCCACGCCAATGATTTTTCCGACGCTTCCAGCTAATAAACCATCAGCCGCCATTAGAGGTTCAAAGATTCGTTCCGCTAGAGGGCCAGCCACAACATAAGCGAGGGGAATACACGAGAAACAAATCATATTAATTGTGGCAAAGACTCGGCCTTGAATATCAGGAGCAACTTTTCGGAGCAAAATAGCATCACACCAACCATTGATAAAAGGTAAACTAAAGAAAAACAAGAAGTTAGCTAGAGCGAAAAGGGCAGTATCGGTGCGTAATCCCAATGTTAAGATGCACAGTTGACTGAGAAAGGTAAAACCAAATACACCACGAATTAAGGGTCTTGGCCCTCCCCAAACACTCATCACTACGCTGCCTACTAACATCCCTGCACCGCCAAGGGATTGAACCGTTCCGAGAACGGTAACTGAAGAGAAGGAAAGTACCAGAGGTGTGAATAAAACCTCAATCATTCCGAGTGCAAAATTATTGATGGCAAATACAATGAGCAATGCGAACAGTCCAGGGCGAGTGTAAATGTAAGTCCAGCCTTCCATTGCTTCACGCCAGAGTGAAGGTTTCTCATCTTGGGAAACAGTAGCAGTTTTAACATTAGGAAAGCGAACGAGTAACAGAGTTGTTACAGCAAAGAGGAATGTGGCAAAGTCAATTAAAATAATCCCTTGAAGCTGGATGCTTCCTAGCAAGACCCCTGCCAACAGCGGTGAAATTAGCTGGGCGCACGCTTCTGCTGATTGAACCATACCACTAGCACGAGGGAGAAATTCTTTCGGCACTAATGAAGAGGTCGAAGCAGTGTAAGCGGGTAACTGAAACGCTTTGCAGATGGAACTGAGGCTGACAGCCAGGTAGATGTGCCAGATTTGAAGGCTTCCGGTAGCGAGTAATAAGGCGATCGCCACTGTGGTTATCGCCGCGCCGGAATCAGATAGAATCATGCACCACCGCCGGTTCCATCGGTCAACTAAGGCACCCGCTACCGGAGAAATCAGGATACTGGGCAGCATAGCCGATAGCAAAATCAGAGAGAATTGGGTCACTGACTCTGTACGCTGGTACACCCACACTCCCAGTGCAAAGCTTGTCAGACCTGACCCTATGAGGGATATCAGTTGTCCAAACCAGACTATAAGAAAAACGCGAATTTTACGGAATGACAGAGATTTTGTCATTCGGCACCTTCTCGATTTTTTTCTTGAAAGCCCTCAAACGCAGCAATCTTCATTTGTGGTGACTCAGCCAGCTTTTGCAGGACTTTCTGATAGCAGTTAAACATCCGCTCGATAGTTTCGCTGCCAAACATATCTCTGCTGTAAAGAACATAAATTTCCATGCTTTTAGATTCCTCCGAAGGTGAAGAAATATAAAGTTCTAAGGGAATTTCCTCATCCCACAGTTCGTCTTTGTCCGAACCTAATGCAATTCCAGATACAAATTTCCCGTCAGAACCCTCTACAGGAGGAACTATTGTAACGCTCGCTGAAAGGGTCAATTTTCTTTGGCTTTTGACAGCTTCCATGACTTGTTGTAAAGGAATCTCCTTGTTGGCGATCGCTTCATTGAGAGTTTGTTTAACCTGCTCTAAAAGAGCCGCTCCTGTTTGTTCGTCGTCAAGCTGCGATTGTAAAATCACATCATTGATAAAGCAACCGAGCATCTTTTCAATTTCTGGAGTGCTGCGATTGCCAATGGTCGCTACTATCATAATTTCGCTTTGCCCGTGATATTTGAACAAGAGGAGCTTCAGCGCTGCAATGATGATGGTGGAGATAGTAACGCTGTGGGAGCGACTTAAGTCTTCCAGAGATGCGACAATATTTTCTCTCAAGACTAGAGAGTAAGAAGAGGCGCGACCGCTGTTAGGATTGGGCTTTGGTTCTCGCTCCGGCAGGTATTCTTGCGTTTGTAAAGGAGCAGCCAGTTTTTGCAGCCAATAATTAAGCTGCCGAGCCAAGACTTCTTCATTGAACCGCTGGCGCTGCCAGAGAGTAAAATCAGCGTACTGCAACGGCATTTCAGGAAGAGGTGAAGGTAAACCTTTTGAGAAAGCGGTATAAAGTGTTTCTAACTCTTCCACAAAGAGGCCAACTGACCAGCCATCCGTAATGATATGGTGCATCGGTATTAATAGCCAATGCTCTTCTGAAGACAACCGCACCAAGGTTGTCTTAATTAATGGGCCATTAGCTAAGTCAAAGTGGTAGTTCATCTCTCGTTGAGCAAAATGAACAGCTTCAGCTTCTCGCTTGCCGGAAGGTATGTTTTGTAAGTCCACTATCTTTAAGGGTAGAGTCAGTTTTGGCGCGATCGCCTGCACGGGTTGACCCTCCACCACAGGAAAGGTAGTCCGCAAGCTTTCGTGGCGACGGATAATTTCGTTGATGCTTTTTTCCAATGCTGCTGAAGAAACCTTGAAAGTCAACCGTAAAGCAACACCACTGTTGCAGCCACAACTCTGCGGATTTAATTGCTGAACGTGCCAGATATACTCTTGTTGAATAGAGAGTGGCAGATGCCCTTCTCGCGTTGTAGGGACAAGAGGTAGTAAGCTCTGGGTCGTAATGCTATAGTCCGATAGCTCTTGTAATGTCGTAGTATATTCAGTTTCTAGTATCTTGCCCAGAGAAGCGATGGTAGGTGTTTCAAATAAATGCCGTAGGGGAAGTTCGATCGCAAAAGCTTGTCCGATGCGCGAGATAATTTGAGTTGCCAGTAGGGAGTGCCCACCTAATTCAAAGAAGTTGTCGTTGATGCCAACTCTTTTTAATCCCAGGACTTGGGCCCAGATAGCAGCCATTTTTGCTTCAGTCGGGGTGCCAGGGGCGACAAATTGGTCTTCCTGTTCGTTGTGAAAGTTATCTGGTGCGGGTAAGGCGCGACGGTCTATTTTGCCGTTGGGTGTCAGCGGCAGCGCTTTCATCAGCACAAACGCGCTCGGTATCATGTAATCAGGTAGCTTTTGTTTCAGGTAGTCGCGCAGGTTGCGAGTCACTGTGCGCTGTAAAGTTTTCCACAAGTCTTGAGTGTCCAACTGATAATCTACGCTTTGCTCGATTTGAGCCTGTTCGTTCGGTGTAAGATGAAAGCGAATCCCCGCCTGTGGTGGACGTGACCAAACTACTGTCCCTGAAAGCCAGCGCGGTTCGCTCTCTCCAGGTAGTTGCATATGCACGCGGACGCTCTCACCTCGCTCGATAGCTGGCACCCCCACCAAACCAACGCCGCCAGTGGAGATATCCTGTGTGTGGATTGTGATGGCGTTACCGTTTAGTTCTAGTTGGCATTCACTGTGATAAGGGACACGTTCTGGAATAAGGTTAGAGACTAGATAAACTACGAGGCGCTTGTTTCCAGGTGTGTCTTCTCGGTCAATGGCTGTCACTGAACGCACGTTCGGATGTGTTGCCAGTACAGCCTCGATTTCTCCGAGTTCGATGCGGAAACCTCGGATTTTTACTTGGTTGTCGATACGACCGAGAAATTCAATATTGCCGTCCGGTAAATAGCGGGCTAAGTCGCCGGTTTTGTAGAGGCGAGAACCTAGTTCATCGCTAAAGGGATTGGGAATAAATTTCCTTTCAGTCAGCTCTGGACGGTTGAGATAACCTTTTGCGAGTCCTACACCACCAATGTGGAGTTCTCCGGGAACACCGATGGGAACGGGTTGGTTTTGAGTGTCGAGAATATAAACTTGAGTGTTATCAATCGGACGACCAATCGGCAGCACGTCCATGCCTTCAAAACATTGTGTAACCGTAGCGCAGACAGTGGATTCAGTTGGTCCGTAAGCATTAAAGAACCGCCGTCCAAGAGCCCATTGAGCGGCTAAATAAGTCGGACATGGCTCTCCCGCGACGATGATATTCTGCAATGCTGGCAACTCCTCATTCGGCAGAGCAGCAAGTGCTGATGGCACAAGAGTAAGATGGGTAATCCCCTGCTCTTGCAATAGTCGCAGTAAAGGTTGTCCCGGTTGCAGCGATTCTCGCGTTCCCAGGTAAAGCCGTGCTCCCGAACACAGAGCCATGACAATTTCCCAGATAGAAGCGTCAAAGCTGAAGGAGGCCAATTGGAGAACGCGGCTATCGGGCTGCACATCAAACAGTTTGATTTGTGCTTGCGCTAGATTGCACAATCCTCGGTGAGCAATGAGAACTCCTTTGGGCTTTCCGGTTGAACCAGAGGTGTAAATAACATAAGCTAAGTTCTCCGGTGTCACGTCACTTTGGGGAGAAAGTTCGGGCATCACAGAGATTTCTTGCCAATCAGTGTCTAAGCAGACTACCCGTGCTTGATGCTCTGGTAACGATGCGACTAATTTTTGTTGAGTCAGTAAAACTGGCAGCCGTGAATCATCAAGCATATAAGCGATGCGATCTGTTGGGTAGGCGGGGTCTATAGGGACGTAAGCACCACCCGCTTTGAGGACGCCTAACAGTCCTACAATCATGTCAAAGGAACGCTCGACGCAGATGCCCACTAAAACTTCTGGCCCGACTCCCAAGCTTTGCAGATAGTGAGCTAATTTGTTGGCGCGTCGGTTTAATTCCCTATATGTGAGTTGTTCTCCAACAACAAAAACCAGTGCCACCGCATCAGGTGTTAGAGCCACCTGCTCTTCAAATAACTGATGGATACACTTATCCTGGGGATATTCTTTTGTAGTGTTGTTCCACTCAAAGAGCAGTTGATGTCGCTCTGGTTGAGTAAGCAATGGTAATTCTGAAATTGGTTGCTGTGGATTAGCTGCGATCGCCTCCAACAGCGTCTGGAAATGTCGGGCCATCCGAGCGATCGTGACCTCATCAAACAGGTCAGCATTGTATTCCCATTTTCCTACCAATCCATCAGCAGTATTCTCTATTTCTAGGGTCAAATCAAACTTGGCTGTACTGATTTCCACTGCATAAGAACTTACCGTTAATTCGGGCAGTTCCATAGTAGGAACTAAAGCATCGTCAAGCGCAAACATCACCTGGAACAGGGGTGTGTAGCTTAAGTCTCGCGTTGGTTGCAATGCCTCTACCAACTGCTCAAATGGCAGGTCTTGATGGGCGTAAGCTTGTAGTGCCACTTCCCGAACTCGATTGAGTAACTGCTCAAAACTGGGGTTGCCGCTGAGGTCTGTCCGCATCACCAAGGTATTGACAAAAAAGCCGATTAGCCCTTCAAGTTCCCGTCGGTTGCGACCCGCTACAGGCGTCCCTACTACGATATCATCTTGCCCGGATAAGCGGTACAGCAATGTTTGAAACGCTCCCAAAAGGGTCATAAACAACGTAATTCCCGCTCGCTTACTCAACGCCGTAAGTTTTGTGCTCAATTCCTGGGGAAAAACTGCATGGTAATACCCTCCTCGGAAGGTTTGAACAGCCGGTCTTGGTCTGTCAGTCGGCAATTCTAATAAAGTCGGAGCGTCTGATAGTTGTTCTTTCCAGTAGTCAAGCTGGGTTTCAAGTATTTCTCCCGTTAACCACTGCCGCTGCCAAACCGCAAAATCGGCATACTGTACTGGCAACGATAGTAAATTTGCAGGTTTTCCAGTACAAAAGCCTTTGTAAAGTTCTGTTAGTTCTCTCACGAATACACCCAGCGACCACCCATCAGAAATAATATGGTGCATGGCGAACAGCAAGACGTATTCTGTTTGGTCTAGCTGTAGCAAAGTAACTCGGAATAAAGGCTCTCGCTCTAGGTTAAAAGAGCGATTCGCTTCTTCATTTACGCATCGTTGCGCCTCGATTTCTCGCTCAGTTTCAGACAGGTGCAACAGGTTGACCACTTGCACCTGACAATTAAGACTTGAGGCAATAACTTGGACAGATTGACCTTCTACCGTCGCGAAGTTGGTGCGTAAGGCTTCATGCCTCTGCATAATTTCGTTGAGACTGCTCTGTAGCGCCGCGATATTAAGCAGACCGCTCAGACGCAACGCAAGCGGGATGTTATAAAATGCACTTTCTGGTTGTAATTGGTCGAGGAACCACAATCTCGCTTGAGCGAAGGATAGTGGGATCTCCCCTGATCTGGGAATAGGTGCCAGAGGCAAAGCTTGTACAGATTGTCCGTTTTTAAGCAAATTCTCAACTCGCTCGGCTAATCCGGCGATCGTTGGTGCTTCAAACAAGCTGCGTAGGGGTAATTCGACAGCAAAGGTATCGCGCACTCTGGAAATTACTTGAGTGGCTAGTAAGGAATGTCCACCGAGTTCAAAGAAGTTGTTTTGAACCCCCACTTTTTCAATTCCTAGAACGGAAGCCCAGATGTTGGCTAGCATCTCCTCAATAGGAACGCGAGGGGCCACAAAAGTGAGTTCCAGTTCGGGTCGTAATTCGGGTTCTGGTAGGGCGCGACGGTCTACTTTACCATTTGGGGTTAGGGGTAGGTTATCCAGCACAACAAAAGCACTCGGTATCATGTAATCAGGCAATTGCTGTTTAAGAAAATGGCGCAAGTCACTAATTGCGGGTGCTGGCTCTTGACATGGGACAATATAGGCGACTAATTGCTTGTCGTCTGTAGCGTTTTCTCTGACTATGACTACAGTTTCTCTTATAGCTGGATGCTGCGCGATCGCTGCCTCAATCTCGCCCAATTCGATGCGGAAGCCGCGTATTTTTACCTGATTGTCAATACGACCGAGAAATTCGATATTGCCATTTAGTAGGTAGCGGGCTAAGTCGCCAGTTTTGTATAAGCGAGAATTTGGTTCGTCGCTAAATGGATTAGGAATGAACTTTTGCTCGGTTAAATCGGGACGGTTGAGGTAGCCTCGTGCTAGTCCCACACCAGCAATGTGAAGTTCTCCGGGAACACCGATGGGAACGGGTTGATTGTGAGGGTCGAGAATATATATTTGGGTATTAGCGATCGGACGCCCAATGGGGGGTTTTTGATTGCCGTCACTGCAAAGGGCAACGGTGGCGCAGACGGTGGCTTCTGTTGGTCCGTAAGCATTTAAAAGCTGATGCTCTTTAGCCCAACGCGCCACGAGGTCAGGAGGACAGGCTTCTCCGCCTACAACAATGGTTCGTAATGCCGGAAGCTCTTCAAACGGAAGCACGCTGAGAACGGACACTGGCAGTTCAACGTGAGTGATTGCTTTATCGCGCAACACTTCAATCAAACTAGATCCAGGCAAAATAGAATCCTTGGTTGCTAGATACAGAGTTGCACCAGAAGTAAGCGCAATAACCACATCTGAAGTCGCCACATCAAAGCTAAAGGAGGCAAACTGGAGGACTCGACTGTTTGGCTGTACGTCGAATAGCTGAATCTGTGCTGTGGCTAGGTTACACAGCCCCCGATGCGCCAATAACGCGCCCTTGGGCTTGCCTGTAGACCCTGACGTGTAGATAACATAGGCCAGGTGATCGGGAGTAACTGTGCTGCTAGGATTCTTCTTGCTATGGAAGGCAATTTTTTCCCAGTCTGAGTCCAAACAAATGACCCTTGCAGAGTGTGGAGGCAGGTTCTCGATCAGTTGCGTTTGGGTAAGCAACACCGACACAGAAGAATCCTCTAGCATGAAACCCAAGCGCTCTTGTGGATAAGTTGGGTCTAGCGGAACATAGGCACCACCTGCTTTGAGGACGCCCAGAATTCCCACAATCATATCAAAAGAACGCTCGACACAGATGCCCACCAATACTTCAGGCTCTACACCTAGAGCTTGCAGGTAATGTGCCAACTGATTCGCTTTTGCGTTCAATTCTCCATAAGTGAGCTGTTCCCCCTCAAAAACTACGGCCACCGCGTCGGGCGATCGCTCAACAGCCACCTCAAACAATTGATGGATGCACCTATCCTGGGGATACTCAGTCCAAGTGTTGTTCCACTCTACTAATAGCTTGTGGCGTTCTGTTTCGGTCAACAGGGGCAATTCTGAAATCGACTGCTTGGGGTTGGCGACCATTCCTTCCAGCAAAGTCTGGTAATGTCCCGACATCCGAGCGATGGTAGCCTCATCAAACAAGTCGGTATTATATTCCCATTCTCCAATTAGTCCCGATGAAGTCTTCTCTATAAACAAAGCCAAATCAAAGTGTGTTATGCCAGTTTCTACTGCTAATGAACTTACCCTTAAGCCTTCCATTGTAATTTCGGGTAATTCATCGAGCAGCGTGAACATCACCTGGAACAGTGGCGTATAACTCAAAGACCGTTCTGGCTGCAAAAATTCTACTAATTTTTCAAACGGTAGCTCTCGATGAGCGTATGCTCCGAGCGTTACTTTTCGTACCCTAGACAGTAAATCCTCAAAGCTTGGGTTTCCTGATAAACAAGTGCGTAGCACTAACGTGTTGACAAAAAATCCAATCAAATCCTTAAATTCGGAGCGATCACGATTCGCAATGGGCGAACCGACTACAATATTATCTTGCCCTGTATAACGGTAAAGTAATGTTTGAAACGCGGCTAATAGCGTCATAAAAAAAGTCACTTTTTGCCGCCGACTTAAACCGCTCAGAGCCTCCGTAAGCGGCTGGGAAATGACAAATTTATAATGTTTTCCTCGAAAGGTTTGTGTAACTCCTCGTACTCGGTCAGTGGGCAGTTCTAACAGAGGCGGTGCATTTAATAGTTGTTCCTGCCAATAAGTTTGTAGGGAGTCTAATACCTCACCTGTCAAGTCTTGCCTCTGCCAAACCGCAAAGTCGGGGTACTGAGCCGGGAGTGGAGGTAATTCTTGCGATAAGTCATTATAGAAAGCTGCTAACTCCCGCCACATGATGCCCAATGACCAACCATCCCAGACAATGTGGTGAGTTCTCAGCAAGAATATATGTTCTGTTTCTGTTAGCTTAAGTAAAGTCGCTTGGATTAAGGGTTCGCTAACTAAGTCAAAGGGTTTTTGGGCTTGTTCCGTTGCTAATCGTTGGATTTCGTTTTCTCTGTCACTAGCAGGTAAATTGCTTAAGTCTATGACTGGTACTGTCAAAATCAAGCTTTCAGCAATGACCTGAACGGGCTGCCCGTTCACCGTTGCAAAGTTGGTTCGTAAAGCGGCATGGCGAGCGACAATTTTGTTCAGGCTTTGCTCTAGTACAATGATGTTCAGTACGCCCAAGAATCGTAGAGCGAATAGTTCGTTGTAAGAAACGTTATTTGGGTCTAACTGGCTCAAAAACCACAGTTGTTCTTGAGGAAAAGACAATTGCTGGGGCGATTTACCAGACTCTGAAGTGGGCTTTTGGGTTACGTCGATCGGATATAACTTAGGTTGGTGAGAGCTTTTTTGCTCTCGTTCCAAGGATTGATTTTGCTCGATGTAAGTAGCTAAAGCCTCAATAGTTGCCAATTCTTCAAAAAACTGTTGAGCTTCCACCTGAACTCCAAAGGTGATTTGAATCTTCCGCATAGCTTCTAAAATCAGAAGTGAATCAGTCCCCATGTCTAAAAAAGTGGCATAGGTATCTATTTCATCAACTTCTATTTGTAGCAGCTTCGCTACCAAAGAACGTAAGGTTGAGCGAATAGTGTCCAATTGTGTAGTTTTAAATCCGGTATAATTATGTTGGTTTTGGGTATCAACATTCATTTTTAAGTTAGAGATATTTGTTTCTGATTCCTTGATCTGCGTCGTTTCAGAATATTTATTTAGTGTCTGACGATCTACCTTGCCATTAGGTGTTAATGGCAGGGCATCTAACATGACAAACACTCCTGGTATCATGTAATCGGGCAGTGTCTCTTTGAGAAAATCGCGCAGGTTTCTGCGAGAAATCGCCCCCTCATCACTGGGGACAATGTAGGCTACCAGATATTTCCGGTCTGCCACATCTTGTCGCGCCACGACCACAGTTTCTAAAACTGCTGGGTGCTGCCTCAAAACTGCCTCAATTTCGCCAAGTTCGATACGGAAACCTCGAATTTTTACCTGATTGTCAATACGACCGATATATTCAATGTTGCCATCTGGGAGATAACGAGCTAAGTCCCCTGTTTTGTAGAGGCGAGAGTGTTCCGGATGCGCTTCCTGAACGCCTGGTTGGTCACTGAATGGGTTAGGAATAAATTTCTCTTGAGTCAAATCGGGACGGTTAAGATAACCTCGGGCTAAACCAACGCCCCCAATCAGGAGTTCTCCCGGCACTCCAATGGGTACGGGTTGATTTTGACTGTCAAGAATATAAATTTTAGTGTTAGCAATCGGGCGTCCGAGCAATTCTGGGGTGTCTTTTGTACGGGTACCCTGCCGATTCGCCCCGACGTTGTACACTGTTGACCAGATTGTGGTTTCCGTCGGGCCGTACATATTCCACAACTCAACACACCTCCTCCGCAGCCTGTCGGCTAGTTCTGCCGGTAAGGCTTCGCCGCCACAGAGGATTTTCAGATTCCGGGTGCCTTGCCACCCTGTTGCCAACAGTAAGCGCCAAGTAGCTGGCGTCGCTTGCATGACGGTAGCGCCAGATTTGATTAGTTTCTCCAACAATTGCGAACCGTTAGCAGCCGTTTTGTAGGTGGCTAAAACTATCTTGGCTCCTACAATTAGTGGCAGGTAAAGTTCTAGTGCGGCAATGTCAAAAGATATGGTAGTAACTGCCAAGAAAATATCTTGCTGTGTCAATCCAGGCGTCTGGCGCATAAAATTTAAGAAATTGACCACTGACTGGTGGCAAATTTGCACGCCTTTGGGTTTTCCTGTAGACCCTGATGTGTAGATAACGTAGGTTAGGTTATTGAAGGAAACAGTGCTGCTAGGGTTCTCGTTGCTATGCAAAGCAATTTCTTCCCAGTCAGAATCCAAACAAACGACCCGTGCAGAATGTGGGGGAAGTTTCCCGACCAGCTTGGACTGAGTGAGCAATACTGGTACACAAGAGTCTTCCAGCATGAAACTCAGCCTTTCAAAGGGATAAGCTGGATCGAGAGGAACGTATGCACCACCGGCTTTGAGGACACCCAAAAGTCCTACTATCATCTCAAAGGAACGTTCTACACAAATTCCCACCAATACTTCGGGCCCTACGCCCAGAGTTTGCAGGTAATGTGCCAGTTGATTTGCTTTTTCATTCAATTCGAGGTATGTGAGTTGCTCTCCTTCAAAAACGACCGCTATGGCATCAGGTGTCTGTTGTACCTGTTCCTCAAATAGCTGGTGGATACAGCGATCGTCGGGATATTCTGTTGTGGTGTTATTCCACTCATTTAATATTTTTTGTCGTTCAGCCTCCGTTAAAAGTTCTTCGCCTATAAGTTGCTGTTCTGGATTGGATGCAAAGATTTCAGGTTTATTTATAGGAACCATTATTAGTCAAAGTTGAATTTTACAGAATAGTTTTTTGACCCAAGTCTTCTACACATATGGGCTAGCTGTGATCGCGAGGCGATTGAGTAACTCCATATGCTGCTGTTGAATGGACTGCCGAGGGAGATCGGGTGTAGAGCTTTTATCTCTTCTAATTGCTAGATATAGGCTTGAACTTCGGTGGTAGATGCTACTGTAGGTTTTTCTACTCAGGCGTGATCGCGCCCTGATGCGATCGAATACCTTTTACTTCCCGTCCGCTCCCTACTACTGCCTAAACCTCAAAAAAGCGACTTTGTGTAGGCCAACATCTCTAGATAGGCACCCATACATCTATCTAAAGGAGGATTTACATTGCTTGTACCAATTTACTATGAAGCTGCACTTAATATAACGCTA
Source organism: Microcoleus sp. A003_D6 (assembly GCF_036702825.1). Classification (NCBI taxonomy): domain Bacteria; kingdom Bacillati; phylum Cyanobacteriota; class Cyanophyceae; order Oscillatoriales; family Microcoleaceae; genus Microcoleus; species Microcoleus sp. A003_D6. The sequence continues at coordinate 63,910 of NZ_JAUBWA010000015.1, forward strand.
AGGATATAGTTCCAACCAGATAGAGCTCAGCCTCATGAGTGTGTATCTTCATAGTGAATCGGTATTGCTAGTTGTACTTTTATAGTAATGCCATTTTTTGTTAATGTCACTACATTTCAAAAATATTGTTTGATTCTTGGTAAACTGAATATAAAGAATATTTAGCCCGCATGATTCAGAAGAAGCCTCAAAACCATCTGTTGCAATGCGTTAGAGCTTGTGGGATTAGTGGTAGTTTTTTTGTTCTCTCAATCGGGACTTAAACAATTTTTCAGTTTTAATCGACCTGTATTCCTTTGTCAGACTTAGACGATAGCCAGATTTTAAGCAATAAAGTGCTGGGATTTTTTGTCGGTTAATTACTGTTCATTGTTGTGACAAAATTATTTTTAACTCCTTGACTGTTGAATCAATTCTTTCTTGATAGTTGACTTTCATAAAATATTTCTTAATTTTCATGTATTGTAGCACTTATTTGGCAAAATGGTATTACAACCTGCTGCCAACATTCATTCTGACGCTGATTCGATTGATTGGTCAGAATCTTGGATGGTTGGCGATGCGCTACGCGCCCGCAAGCTACGAGATGAAGACCAATTGTGTGCAGCAGCCGCAGCTTACATAAATTTTATTTGGGCAAACCTCATGCTCAAACGATTCGGCGGCGCTGATTGTGAAGAACCACAACAACTTACAAAAATGGTCAAACAGTTCGATCATCTGATTCAACTTTAAAGCGTTTTGCCGGAGTGCTCCCGGCTTTATCCATCCATGAAAATGCAAAAAGTTGTAATCAGAGGGTTAGCTGCTATTACCTTGACTGTTACTGCTGCTACTTACTTGAAAGAGAAAGAAACCCAAGAAGTTGAGCAAAAGTTGGGAGAAAATATAAACTAGAGAATCTATCAACAAACTTTGCTATGAAAAACGGGATGCTTCCCAGCAAACAGTTTATCTCGACGCATAACTGCCTAAGTCTTCATCCAAAATTATCTTGCCAATTTTCTGGTATTCTCGGCACGTGGCGCGAATGAGATGGGACATACTGACATCCGCTTTTTCAGCCGCCGCCAGAAATGCTGCTGCTAAGGCGATATTGCGGATATTTCCGCCAGCTATCTCTAAGCGACGCGCCATAAATTCTAAGTCTAAATCTGCACTTCGAGGGGTTGAATCGGGAAAAATATTTTGCCAAATTTGGTATCGTTCGGCTTCCTTGGGAAAGGGAAATCCGATAATAAAACTCAATCTCCGGGTAAAGGCATCGTCCATATTATTGCTTAAATTTGTGGTGAGAATGGCGATGCCTTCATATTCTTCCATTTTTTGTAAGAGGTAGCCGATTTCAATGTTGGCGTAGCGATCGCGCGCGTCTTTAACTTCGGAACGTTTGCCAAATATGGCATCGGCTTCGTCAAATAACAGGATGGCGTTGGAAGTGGCGGCGGCGGTGAAGATGCGATCGAGATTTTTCTCGGTTTCGCCGATATATTTGCTGACGATTTGGGATAAATCTATTTTATAGAGGTCGAGTTGTAATTCGTGGGCGATCGCTTCGGCTGCCATTGTTTTTCCGGTTCCGGGCTGTCCCAAAAACAGCACGTTGAGTCCTTTGCCTAGAGACAGATGGCAGTCAAATCCCCACTTTTCCAGCACGATAGAACGATATTTTGCTTGATTGCAGATTTCTCGCAATTGGGTTTTTTGTTCTTCAGGTAGTATGATATCATTAAGTTGATACTTAGGCTCAATTTTCCGTGCTAGTCCGGTTAAGTGATGACCCGATTGAGCGCGGGCGGCAGCAAATAGGTCTGCCAAGTTGGGATTTTGGAGTTTTGATTTGACAGGAGATTGCCAGTGGGCAGTATTGATAGCGGTAGCAACGGCATCGGCAATCTGGTGTGGAGTGAGGCGAAAACGGTCTACCAAGGCATTTAATTCAGAGTCTTCTAAGGATATATCTGTAGATGTTAGGTAATTCTGCCAACAGAGGCGGCGCTGGGTAACATCAGGGATGGTAAACGGCACTGTCACGATTCCTAAAGCCTCGGTTGACGCAGGTATCCAGGGTGGTACGCCAGCTAAGATGGCACTACCTTTATAGTCTGCAAGAGTAGACAGCAAATACTGGTAAGCGATCGCGTGTTCGTGACTGTGCAGTACATCTAAGTTCTCAAGATAGAGGAGGGCGTTTTGAAACTCGGCTTCGCGCCATAACAGTTGGAGATTTGGCTCAAAGTCCGTTTTGTTGGTTACGAGATGGGGTAAATCTGCAATCAGAAGCGGGGCGGCGATTTCCTTTGCTAATGCTTCGGCTGTGCGGCGTTTGCTATCGCGATCGCTTCCCTGAAAATAGAGTCTGAGGGGTTTGTGGGTTGGTTGGTACTGTTGAATTAATCCCGAAAATCCCTGTTTGAGTTCAACACTTAGATAAAGGTCATTCAGGGAGATAGCAGGCTGGATTAACTGACAAAACGGGGCAAGTCGGAAGTCTAACCCTTTGTTTCCTAAGAGGAAGCGGACGATTTGTTCGTCAAGTTTGAGGGTTTTAGCGAGAAGGGTGGAGTTGGGTTGGTTGGGATCTGAAATGAGATGCAGCAGATGGTGGTGGATGAGGGGGGCATCAGGGGAAAAGCGATCGCGCTGTTGGAGTTTGTCGGCGGCGGTGGGACAGAGGAGGTTGAGGGCGAGATCGACGCTGGGTTGTTTGGCGCGAACGTCGTCTTGCAGGTAGGCTATTAGGCGTTCGTAGCGGCGATCGAGTTCCGGAGCGAGGGTGATCGCGAGGATGTCCAGGTCGATGGGGGTAAGCTGATATTGGCGCTGCAACCATGCTAACCGGGATGTTGCTGGAGGGGGTGGGGTTTCTGGGGCGCAGGTGGCAAATAAGGGTTCGGCGGGATGGCGTTGCAGCAGGCGATCGACTTCTTCTAGGCTGATTTGCAGTCCTCGGTAGGGTGCGGTGGCGCGATCGGGACTGTAGAGGGATTCGGCGAGGAGTAGGGCTTTTTGGATCAGGGTGTCAATGCGGTTTAGCCAGGGGAGTAATTCTTCGAGGGGTGTGGTGGTTGCTTCGCCCATTGTGCGGGGGGTAAGGGATGTGTTTGGGGTCTGCGGATAGGGTTGGATGCACTCTGATTGGAGCAGGTAGGATTGGGATGGGAGAATTTGTCGGTTTTCTTTCTTGTCTCGCGGGGGCGATCGTGGTGCTAATCGAACGAGTCACCAGCGATGAGGTTATCGATCTCTTCCCTTTTCCCTTTCGTTCCTCTCTTATTATCTTTTCCTTAGTTTCATCCATGTCCAGAGCAAAAGTGGTGTTGTGACCCACAAGGGCGGGTTAAGATTTGCTGTGCGTAATACGTCAATCACATTTGTCACGCAACTATTCATCATGATGTTGTACGGTTGGGTCTGTTGTTGTTGATTTGCTTTTTCTATTGCTCTGACCCTCGCCTGATGAAACTCTCTTGGTCCGACCAGCACATATGCTACTCTTCCCCTCGCCTCGTCGAATTCATGCCATCTCCCGAATCTGGCGGTCAATCGTCCGCCTGTAATAGGGCTCATGAGTGACATTATCGCCTTAACAGTTAGTGTCTTTTCATTTGCATTTTCTATGCTCTGCTCGTATGCTACCACCCCATCTCCACTACTAAATACGACCGCTACGTGACTGATAAGGTGCTTTAACCCCGTTAGACTTACTCCGATCCTCAACAATCTTTGCCTGGGCCGTCTCCCTATTCTGTTCCCTCCTCGCCTCATCCCAGCTGCCTGGATTATCTTCTTTCCGTCTTGCTCTCCTCCTTGCTGCACCACATGGGTCAACTCATGGGCAATCAACTCATGTCCCCCGCGACTCCTCGGCTCATACGCCCCCTGCCGAAAGAACACATCCTGCCCCATGGTAAACGCCTTTGCCTGAATTGATCGCGCCAACCGATCCGCCTGCGCCCCCGTATGCACCCGCACGCCGCCAAAATCCGCCCCAAACGCCCGCTCCATCGGCTCCTTCACCGACGGCGACAACGGCTGTCCCCCGCTTTTGGCTCCCTGCAACTCCCCTTCCCACTCGCTAGAGAGTTCTCCCCCTGCATCGCCTGCCGATCGCACTGTTAGCTGCCGTTGCACCCGTCCCGCTTCCCCAACCTCTGGTTTCCTCTCCCCCTCCGACTGTGTATTCTGTTCTCGGAATGGGGAACTGTGAATTTCGTCTACCACTTGCCGCGCCACCCGATCGGCCTCTTCCTCGTACATATCCCCAGGCGTGCCGAGGGTCAGCTTCCGTTGAATCACCGCCCCAGTAGCAGGTAGCGCCAGTGTTGCAGTATCCCCCGTCAACTCCTGGGACAAACCCCGGAATAAGGGTTGACGCTGAATCGTCCCCTGACTGACGGGCATCATACCCCCCATCAGTGGCAACTCGCCTTGCATCATGGGGAATGGACTGGATGGGTGACTTTGGCGATTTGTCTCCATCAGGCGTCCCATTTGCCGATTGCCGATCGCCCCTTGCAGTTCCTCCACCGGGTGTAGCGGGGATTTTACGCTGGTTTTGGTGGGGTGCGATCGCGTGGGTGCGATCTGTTTCTTTTGGTGCGTGCTTTTTTTGTCCATTTTTTCCACCTTCCACTATGTGTATTGTACGAGTTGACTGCTGACCCAAATTGTCGGGGTAAAATTCGGCCCTTACGTCCCGTCTCCTGCCGGTGCCAGTTCACCTTGCGGTTGTGTTTCCGCTTGAATATCGATCGTCTGTTTCTCTTTGCTTTTCTCCTCTTCTACTGAGTCAGCGAGCATTTCTTCCAGAACCATTATCGCTCCGCTGATACGCAGGAGTGTTTCGCGCAAGGAGCGCTGTTTGCTTTCATAGTCCGCTAGGAGATTTTGTCCGGCTTCAAATTCGGCTTTGAGCGATTTGAGGCGTTGGGTGAGTTTTTCTTTCATTATCGCTATTGCTGACTGAGCCTCTGTTAATTATATTTGGGTTGGGCTATTCCCCTGCGATCGCCCGCACAAATCGCTTGGCTGCCTAATTCTTAATCCTTAAACTTTAGATGCGATCGCCTTTAATCGAACTTTTCACCAGCGATGATGTCATCGATCGCGCTTACCAGTGGGTGTGCGATCGCCGCCAGCACTATCACTTCAATAATGATGTCTGGCAGTTACGGCGCTGGTGGGAGGTGAAAAAACCTCTCCTTGTGGCGCAAATTCGCGCGGGAACCTATCGGTTTCGGGAACAGCGGGTGGTGCATAGTCAGGGAGAGGTGAAGGAAATTTGGGCGGCGCTAGATGCTTTGGTTTTGAAGGCATTGGCGATCGCGCTGGGTGAGGAGTTGCAGCCCCATTTGTCGCGCCTGTGCTTTCATCTGGCGGGTACGGGTGGGCTGAAAGGGGCGGTGCGGGAGGTGGCTGCTCACCTGCACGAGTATGAATTTGTGTTTCGCACCGATGTCAAGGGCTACTATGCCAGTATTAACCACGACATTTTATTTAATTTGGTGAGGCAGTATGTACGAGACCGGGTGGTGTTGGATTTGGTGGGGCAGTACCTCAAGCGGTTTGTGTCGGATGGCGGGGAATATACCGATATCGAACAGGGGATCTCCTTGGGGTGTCCGCTGTCGCCGCTGATGGGGGTACTGTACTTGAAGCCTTTGGATGACCGGATGGCTGAGATGGGCTGTTTTTATGTCCGCTATATGGATGATTGGGTGATTTTGGCACCGACGCGCTGGAAGTTGCGGCAGGCGATTAAGGCGGTGAATGGGGTGATGGCGGATTTGCGGGTGGAAAAGCACCCGGATAAGACGTTTATCGGGCGGATATCGCGGGGCTTTGATTTTTTGGGCTATTGGTTTTCTCCGTCGGGTTTGGGGGTTGCCCAGAAGACGGTGGAGAGGTGTTTGGAGAAGGTTTCCCGGCTTTATGAGCAAGGTGCGTCGGTTGGGCGCATTGGGGAATATTTGGGGCGGTGGTGGAAGTGGGTGAGAAGTGGGGTGAATGGGGTTTTGATGGTGGGCGAGCAAATTGCTCATGGTATTGTTGGTGCCATAAGTCACTTATTTCTTCCCTCGAGTCCGGCCATCACTCTTCATCTTCTTCACTTCTCCACTCATCTTTCTTGAGATATTGAGCCGCTTCTTTGCGGGATTGGTGGGTCTAATGCTCTCACCATCCAACAACGGCCGCCACTATTACTTCTCCTGATATACCCTCCCCTGTAATATATCTGAATTGATCGCTGCTTACCAACAATTTCATTCGCCTTACCTCGATACCCCCCCTAAAAAATTCACGGCTTTCCTTGATCTCATTCGACACTATCTCTACTATTCCTCTCATGACTTCTTTGCCATCTCTATATAGCACCGCACATCCATCCTTTCCTATTTTCTTTACTTTTCTACTCCACATCCACGGACCTTCGTCTATTATTGCCTCGAACATTTTATATAATACATTATAATCTACCTCTCCACTATAGCCTATCGTTATTGTACGCGAGATATCGGTCCATTTTATTTCGTTCACTGACTCACACTCTATGTTTCTTACACTCAATATATTTTTATTCTTTATCTCTATTCCATTCGCGCCTCCCACTTGTAACCCTTCTACATCAATCGTACTGACCTCTATTTTTCCCTCTACTTTTATGCTGTTTTTACTCGTTATTTTATTTACCAACAGCCCATTCGCAATTACATTGCCGTTCACCGTTAGCAGCACTATTTCCTCCTCTTTATCTCCTCTTTTTCCTATTTCTACATCTCCTTCTACGCGCGCTAATTTCGCGCTTTTCTCAACAAACAGCATACCCTCGACCGTTGTTGCTCCCAAGACTGTCAATGCGTTGTTCATTATCCCGTTTTCTGTCACAGTCGCAGTCTCGGGGTCTTTTCGCACTGTCAAACCTCCTTTTGCGTTTACATGGCCTGTCAGCTCACTTTTGCCTATTACTTCAAAATTTCCCCTTGTGCTCATCCTTCCATTTATCTCGGCAATTATCCCCACGTTCTCCCCATTATTTCCTACTCGTATTGTATTTACACCCAATTCTCCGTCGATCGTTGTGGTTCCATTTACTTTGAGTGTTGGGGTTTGGGTTGGGATGAGTGGGTTCCCCTCTATAACAAGCTTTCCGGTAATTTTCAGACTGCCAACGAGTTCCGCTAAATTGGGATTTTCATCAGGCTTCGATCGCAACGTGACTCCCTTCCCATCTTCCGTAGGTAAAAACACCCCTGAATATTGACGTTCTAATTTGCTATATTTCGGTTTTTTATCTTCCCCCATAGTAATCGACCCTAAAACCACCATCTCTTGCGTTTCCTTTTCTTCCTTCTTTACTACTGTTACTTTTGGTTCTTCCAGCCAGCGCTCTTCGCCGGCTCTCCCTTGGAGGTCTTCTGCTTCTTTTTTATGCCGCTGCTGAACTCTCGGTGATGTTTCGTCATAGGCTATCGCCAAAATCCCCTCACTCGGCTTTTCTATTTGTTTTTGACTTGTTAAAACGATCATCCTCCCTTTTTGATCGATTGCTGTCCCCGGCATGATGGTAAATTTTCCATTTTCTTTATTTTCTTCTACTTCCAACCCTTCGATTATGCCTGAAACGTGCAATCTATTCGACAATCGCTGCCGATTAATATGATACTTCTGCTCGTCAATAAAATCTTGGTCTCTTAAAAATTGTTCGTCATAATAGCGCACTCTTTCGCCGACCCGTTCTGGAATAGTATAGTCTGCCATTGTGGTTCTCCTCTGTTCGTTGTTCTTTCTATTTGGTTTTGTTCCCTATGAGAGTATTTCTCCCAATGAAAATCCCAACGGGGTTCTTTGGGTTCCATGTCGGACTCGCATCATTCCTTATCTGCATCGTAGGAAATAAAAATTTTAATCCATAGGCTGTATGTGCTGGTTTTTCATTTTCAATAATAGCGTGCGCTATATCTCGTTTGCGGATTAAATTTTCCGGATTGACTACTTTTAATGTCATTTCGACTTGAAAATAGCCTGGAGGATCGTCAAATTCATATATAAAAACTTCCTCGTCTGTGTATAGTTTCAGCAAGTGTTCAAGTGCTGCTTTCGTACCTCTTTTATTATAGAGAGGGACTATGTTACTGATAAACTGCCGCTTGAACTTTTCGTCCCAATCTTCTCTTATACTGAGAGCCACCCAACTCGCCAACCAAGGGAGAAATTCCGTCCCAGCTTGTTCGTCCCTGTTACCTTGAGAATCATAGGGAAAAAAGTAAGTGTGGATGCGCTCGATATATTCTCCAAACCCCAAGGGGTGATTATCTGGATTGTTTGGCTCTTCTGCATCTAATTTGTCTAAAATTGACTCAAAAGCCAGCAAAAAACCATTAATAATCGGATCGGCTTCAACAGTGGCAGGGAGATACTCTATATAACTGCTCTTTTTTTTAGCTGAACTAGAATTTGACATAATTTTTTAACCTCCTTTTATGTCGGTTTCAATTTTCACTAGCTGATCGGCTTTGATTGTGACTTGAGTGTCAGAATTTGTAGAAGAACTGGATTTAAGAGTAACAGATTTTACATATTCTACTCCATCAGTCTCATTCAGAAGCGCGAAGACTTCCGATATATATACGTTTCGACCAAAAGACCAACCTCTGCTTTCTGCCCCACCTTCGAGTGGATGAAAAAATTTTAGAATCCGTTCTTTAACTCTTTTTTCTATTTCCTCTTTTTTACTCCCCTTTTCCTGGCAAAAGTTACCCGAAATACTAACTTCTGCATATTCTGGCGCAACAACGTGATGGCGGGTAGTTAGAAGCCGACGCTCATCGAGATACTGCCACAATGCAGTGCATAGTTCTGGCGTGGGTTTTGGGGTTAGTTCGCCGGAAATATCTGGAACTACTATGATGCTGACGTGTCCGGCTTTGTCTTCGTTTTTTTGCTCTTCATCAAGGGTTAGATTGCGCCGAGATAAACATCGCGCTCGTTTTATCTTGGGAAAAGATTTAGCATTTTTGCTTTGATTCCAGTCTTCTAAAATTATCCTTTCGTAGTCATCTGGGGTAACAGCCCGATACCGTTGGCGTAATTCTAAGACAGTTTCGCGAATTGCGATTTCTATATCTTTATCTTTTGTGTCTCGCGTCCAGTTTGGCTCCCCTTTAAGCAATTTAAGGAAAGTTTCCCTGTTCCGATCGGAAATGCGATCGACTCGATACAAAAGCATTTCTGTCAGCCATGCCAAAAGCTCGATCAGGATAATTCCCGTATCGCTGGGGTTGCGATCGGTCCATTCCGGACACTCAATGGGAATTTGAGAATAGGCAAGTTCGACTAATTCCGCATAAGTGCGATCGTCGAGATTGGGTAAAGGTATGCTCATGGCGATCGCCTCCCTAGAGTAACTTGGTGAGAACCGGAAAAAATTAAGCACTGATCCTGGCGATCGGCTGGCAAGTCCACTGAAGCGACGGATAAAGACTCTACATAATCAATCCCCTCAATTTTTTCTAATGCTGCATACAAGTCAGATGGGTAAGGAATGCGACCAAACTCCCAACCCTGACGCTTCTTACCGCCCGTTAAAGGATGCAGGAATTCTTGCAAACGATTCACTGCGGCTTCTTTGACTCGATCGGCGCTTTCCCAAGAGACAGGAACAACTGTCGCAGTGACGGACACTTCAACCCAATTAGGTTCAGTCACTTGCAATTGTAGAGCAGGAGAGGAGCGATCGCAGATATATTGTTTCACCAAATTGATTAAGGCAATACTCGGTGTGGGTTGGTTTGCTCCACTTTGAGGAACGAGAATCAATTTCACAACTGCGGCATTGTTTGGATCGGGTTTGGAGTCCTCTCCCTTAGCATTCTTTTCCTCGGGATTGGGGGCGTCCTTTTTGGTAGGCTTGCGAGGCGGTATTTGTAAGTTCTCTTCTATCAACCCAGTAGGATAGACGATCGCGACCTTTGAAGCCACAATTTCGTTTTCTGGGTTAGTTAAAATCACCGTCCATTCCTTCCCCAGTTCGTATTGTTTGGTTGTAACGTTGTAGGTCAAGGTTAATGTCTGCTCGTTGCTCCTCAATGTCTGTTCTATGTAGGGGGTTGCTTTGCCTGGTCCGTATATCTGTACGCAGATAGTCTTAGAAGATGGGATCTGGGTTAATGTCACCTTAATATCACCTGACGCACTCAGAGACAGACGAAAAACGGGTATCCATTGCATCTCAACAGGATTAAATGTGAGTCCGATCGCCTTAGCGCGAGCTACCTCTGTTGAAGCTTCGTAAGCCAAATCCTCAAAATCTTGAATTGTAACGGCGCGATCGCGATGACGCAGCCATTTTGGGCCTCGTTCTTTCACCCTCTCTAAAGATTCTTGTTCAGCGCCACCCCCAGCCGCTTCTAGATTGGTGACACTCTCCACATAAGGGATAGTGGTTTTGAGTTGAGCAATCCTGTTTTCCGCTAGATTTCCCTTTTCCCCCCCTCCAGTGCGGTATTGGGCAAGACGTATGTTATTGCGACCTTGGGGTGGTATCATACCCTGCACGCCATCGCCAAATTGTACCAGACCTGTAAGATGGTCGATAATGTAGTGGCGATCGGTTTGGCTAGAACCATAGAAGTCTCGTACTTTTTCCCACATAACCCAGACTTCTTCTACCCGCCCCAAATCGTCACGCACAATGGTTAGTGCATTTTTGCCTAGCGATTTTTCTAGGGCGGCTAGTTCATCTGCAGAAGGAACCTGGGGGCTGCGTACCTCCAGCCGTTGTCCTTTTAATACAGGGAATTGGGCTGTGCGATAAGTTTGTTTGGGTTGGCCATCACTTGACCCTAAAAGTTCTTCTTTAATGGTTATTACCTGACTCGCCCAAATCGTATTAGTCAAGATGCGTCGCAAGCGTGGCTGCACAAGAAATTCACCAGATTCCCATCTCGCCCGTATCCAGTAGAGAGTTTGACCAAATTCATTTTGATGAGTAAAGTCAGGGGGGCCGATAAACTCGATTATACCCCTTTGAGTAAAAGCGTTGGTTTCGTCTTTTACTCCCAAAGAAACCCAACCTTTAGTGTTGTAATATTCCCAGATAATCCGAGGTAAATCTGTAGTCGGTTTGTTTCCGGCTTGGATCGCTTCCGCAATTTCACCGGGTTGGGGCGGTTCTACTTGTAAATAGAGTGCGATCGCTCGATTGGGAAAAGGTCGATCGAATCCTAAATATAAAGTAGGTTTTTCGTCACTTGTCCGTGTAAAGGGCAAGAAATCTTTTCCAGCAGTCGGGCTGAAATCGCTATATGTTAAATCGTTGTAAGAGCGGCAAAGCGATATCGGGCGATCGCTTTCGTAAGTATAACTCAATTTTAACGACTCAATCAATGGGGGCTTAAAAGTTGCTTCTTTAAATTCGTAGGTAGGTGGATTGTCATTATTCTTTGTGAATTTTGGAGGTTTTCCGTAGTCCCCTTTAGCAATCCTGGCACGAATCCAATAGCTTTTCTCTCCATTTACTACCGTATAATTCCGTTCGGAAGGCAGGGAAAAAGTTACTTCTTTTTCTTCTTTTTCAGTAAACGCTTTAGTTCCATCCTCTAATTTAGAAGTATTGTTACTGTTTGAATTACTACTGTTAGACGGCACGATAGAACGCCCCATTTCCTCCCAATTTGAACCGTTACTAACTTCCCAAATTATCTCGACATTTTCGCTAAAACCTGATTGGCTCATTTTGATTTTCACCTTCACGGCGACTCCCGCTTTAGCGAACACCTCTTGACTTGCAAAATAAAACGTATCATTAATGCGCGGCTGTTCACCAAAGGGGTAGAAACTTTTGCTTAAATCAATTGGAGTTGAGTTAAAAAAGCACAAATCTGGAAGAATATCTTCTTGTTTTACTTCCAAGTGTACGCTAACGCTATCGATAAGCGGTGATGATTTCCAATCGGAAAGCTTGCTACCATCTAATTTCACGCGCAACCACTCGGCTTCTAGTCCGTCGATCGCCAGTTTTTTTAAGATTGGAAAGTTATCAATTTTTACCTTCAAATTTCCATTTTTTATTAACTGGAACTCTGGTTTTAAATCTAAATGTTGCCAGGTACTACCATCCCAGTATGACCAAGTTACAAACAGCTTTTTGAGATCCTCTGCTTGATGTGAAGCAAATGCAAAAGTAACTGTATTTCCTGATATTGCAAACAGATCGTTACTAGCTAAATAAAGGTAGTGTTCACTATATTTTTCAGGTACAAATATCGACCAAACAGCATAATTTTTGCCTGTTGCTTCTTGAGTGCGATCGCTGTATTTTTCTTGACTTGGATCGCGGAAAAACACTGCTTTTATTTGGTTGCTGACAACTGCTAAATCTTGTTCCGTTTCAAAAACAACTTCTTCGTCTTCACTCTGTAAAGGTGGAGCGCTTACTTGAGTGCCAGCAGGAACCAAAACCAAAGCTTCTACAGAACTGCCTTCTACTAATTTAAAAGTAAGAGGAACTCGTGCGGGTTGCGGCGGTTGAATTTGTGTGCCAATTAAATCCAGAAAAGCCAGGAAATTTTTGTCTGGGGCTTGGTTGAGGCGATCGCTCACCAGCGCCGCCATGCGCCCAAAGATGCGAATCAGCCCCATCCCAGCATCGCGATCGCCTTGCCAACCTTTTACCTTCACCAGTTTAGTTTTGACCTCGGCAATCTTTTTCGCCAAGGTGTCATTCACTGATTCGCCTGTTTTGGCAATAATCTGACCATCAATGTCGATAATGTTTTCATTTAAAATGCGATCTTTTAGCAATTCTGGTGTGGGCTTAACCGATTCATTACCTTGTCCTTCTTGCGAATCTTTGACCTTCACTTTCACTAGATTGGCTGCTTGGCGTGTAGCGATTTCCTTTGCCAACTGTGGAGTCACCAACGTGTCTGCTTTCGCAATTATTTCATTGTTCTCTGAGCCGATGTCGATTATGTCTTCAGCTAGGATGCGGTCTTGCAGTCCTTCAGATGTCCGTTCAACTAATGCAGTCCATATATCTATATCTGCGGTAAAGTGCTGTGCTAACTTTACCGTTTGGTTAACTATTTCATCATAACTGCGATTGTCAATTTTTGGAGGCTGAATCGACATAATAATTACTGTAAATAAAACGGATAAACCAAATTAAACCGATTGTTAGTCGTGCGAACCTGATAATTAATTAAAATCAGCAATCGATTCGGCTGAGCTTCATCAGGATTAGCATCTACTTCCAGTAGATCGATACGCGGTTCCCAGTCAATCAGGGCTTGACGCACTTCGTCAATGACTTGTCCGATCGTGCCAGGACTATTATTTGCAAAGACCAGATCGTGAATGCCACACCCAAAATCGGGTCGCATGATGCGATCGCCTTTAGGAGTACCCAGAATCATCAAAATCGACTGGCGGACGCAATCTTCATAGCGTGCCATTTCAATTTGTCCGGCACTGTTGAGCTTCATCGGCGATGTCCATCCCACCCCTAAAAAATCAGCATTCATTTACATTCCCTTCACGCGAACTTGAGTCACCAAAATATTCAACGAAGTGCCAGTAGGTATGGCCACCGCTTTGCTATCCTGCAGCAAAACCGGCTGTCCCATTACCTTGACTCGGAGTGCAGCACTCACCCACTGCGCCATTACACAAGGGCCAAGGTTAGCTGGCGGTGGTGGATTGACGCAACCTGCAACGGTATAGGGAAATACCTGAGTCACCACAGGTTGTCCCATCACTTTAACTCTGGGATTAGGGGCTGTGGGTTGTGCTTGTCCCCCATGAGCGCAAATAACACTCGCCCCAGCGTGTAACAAATATCCCGGCATTTCACATTACCTCCAACGCCCCGTCGTTTATTTTAACACCTGCCATGCACTTCAAAGCCATACCAGCATTAGCTTGAATATTGCAATTAGAATTGGCTTTTACCTCAACTTTTGAATTGGCTTTAATTTCACAATTTTGCTGAGTTTGAATAGCTAAATTTTTACACTTGATAGAAATATCTCCGTCGCTGCTTTCCAGACTGATTTTACCTGTGGCTTTTATCGAAATATCTTTTTCTCCTTCGATGCTAATCGCGTTATTTTTTGAATCGATGACGATCTGGTTTTTGCCAGTACCATCGCGGATGGTAATCTTCTCGGCGTTTTCCGTATCGTCCAGAATAATCTGATGACCGCTGCGCGATTTAATTACCCGCAGATTGTTTTTGCCATCGCTATTAGATTCAGGTGGCTTATCCTGACCATTCCAAAGCCCGCCCAAAATATAAGGAGAAGAAATATCCCCGCGCTCGAAAGCCACTAACACTTCATCATCGACTTCCGGCAAAAAGTAGAGCCCCCGCTGTTTCCCAGCCATCGGCGTCAGTACCCTCGCCCAATAACTTTCATCTGTCTCCGACAGCCAAGGAAATTTTACTTTGACTCGCCCCAATCCCTCCTCATCTTTGTTATTAGTCACGATGCCTACAGTGACGCCGTAAAAGCGAGCGCTTCCCTCATTTCCATCCTGTAAATAGGATAGCAGATTCATTGCCATTACGCCGCATTCCTCCTGACCGAAAATTCCGTGCGATATCCTAAATGTTCCGAATAAATATGAGTGACAGAAGTCAGATAATAAAGACCGCTAAAACGTTTACCCAATCCTGTCATTTCGATAGTATAACCGACACGCAACTCCGGATTTCCCTGACAAATTCCTTCACCCGTAATATAAGCCAGAGCCATATCATTATACTGTCCTTTAGCTATCTGTTCTGCTTCCGCTTGACTTAATACAGCCTCATTAATAATAACATGAGTGGCTTTACCGAAAGCCCGATTAGTATTTTTTGGCCCGCTAGTGCCTCCTTTCATGGTAGTGGTTTCATCGCCCGCACCCGCTTTGCCAACCAGAGCTTTTTTCTGCTTCACATCCCAGGTATGCACTTCTACCTGTCGGGTGCATCTCACTTTGGCGAGTATGCCAAAAAAGGGTTAAAATGAAAAAGCCAGTAAAATCGCCAAATAAAAATAA